>SDWK01000784.1 GCA_004195335.1 Shewanella sp. | reverse complement strand
CCGATACTATCAGTCAATATATTTATAACCCGATAGGGAAATTTATACTCTGTTCAGGCATTCCATCATTTCAAGCCTATCAAGAAGGCCTCGATGAACTTGAATACAAGAGAGTCAGCCTAGTATTGAGACTTACACAACAAAACCCGGACACTGTAAGCACTGCACAATAACAGATAAGGATAGGGATGCGGTTACGCGCGACCTATCCTATTTTTATGGCATACAAACCATCAACAAAAAGTACCAATGTTAAACAGACAACGACAAATGCAATGTTGAACAACATTCTAATTATCCGATGATATCCACTGTATGAAATATTAAATTTACTCGAAGCTAAAACCATCCCACCCATCAATATGAACCATGGTGTGAAAAAGAATGTCAATTTCCACTTTACCAAGGTGACGGCCAAGTCGTGAAGTCCGCCACTGACAGCAAAGGTTAAAATAGTTGCCAGCCAAATAGGAAGAAACTTACTCAAAGGCTTCATCACATTACGAGATAAATAATAACCCCATATTGGGTTCCAGTATCGCCAAAATAGATAAAATGAGTCAGCACCTAGTGAACGGTCAATCATATTACTCATTGAGCCAGCCCCCCCAAGAGGAACACCATTACGCTTTTTTACATATTCTGATAAGGATATAGATCTATTCATGCATATTTTATCCGTTTGAATATCTTGGGTACGCCCTGCATGGGTATGAACTAATGAGACGATTTTCCATTTATTGTAGGTGGTGTGGCTTAGGCCATAGAGGGAAACCTGCTTTTAATCCGGTTCGTACATAATGTGCAGCTTGTTGCCATCCAAATCGCGGCAGTAAGCACCGAAGTAGCGTGGGCGATACCGGTAGCCCGGAGAACCTTCGTCCGCTCCGCCAAGTTCTAGGGCTGTCCGGTGGAACTCCGCTACGACATCGTTGCTCTTAGCCTTGAAGGTCACCTGTGTACCATTGCCAAGGGTCGCCGGCTGTTGATCAAAGGGTTTCAATATCCAAAAGCAGCTCGAGCCACCGGGAAGCCCGTAACCGATCTCGCCGTCCACTTCCATAGTGCGCACCATGCCCACCGTGCTCAGCAGACGATCGTAAAACGCGCCCGCACGGGGGAGGTCGTTGGTGCCAAGGCAAACTCCTAAAAGCATGTGATTTCTTCCTAAAAAAATGGGATGAAGGCCGAATTGTTGAATCAGCCTGTAATTAACGGGGATGAGTTCCCCCTCAAAGCTCACCAACAACACAAAAAATAAATCCAGAATTGCTGAATTCAGGTATTTTGGGAGTCAGTACCGTGAGAAAGTGTTTTATGAGCTTTGATATTTTCACTTTGGACACTAATTTAACATTGTAAACGGGCGTGAAGAAAGCGGTTAAGTTGTTTTTCTATCTGTTATTCCGATCCATACGCTTAACGGCTATTGGAAAGCTGTCAATAAGTGGGGAAACTGTGTTCTATTCGCATACTCTTCTCCAATCACATTCAACAAATCAACTCGTTAACTATTATTAGTATTACCCTATCCGTTCAAGGTGAATCAAATGTCAAAATCACCTCTTGATTACGCCAAGCAAGCGCAAGCAGTATGCGTGCTATTTGATGTTTATATTACATTGAATCGAATGTTATCGAATGTTATCGAGTGATGGTTGCAGGCATGGAACAGTTGGCCGAGGCCGTTGCCTTTGAGCCAGCTATTGCCGCATCGATTTTAAAAATCGCCAATAGTGCAATGTTCAGTATGCCAAGAAAGATAGATAACCTTTCTAAGGCATTAGTCCTGCTTGGTTTGAAGGAAGTAAAAAAGCTAGTGAATGCGTATGGTATTACTGCGGCATTTTCTAACATCAATCCTAAAGTAGCGGATATGGATAAATTCTGGGAGATCAGTGTAGATTGCGCCTTGATTTGCCTGTAGTTTGCAAAAAATAAGCAAACTCCCGATACAGATAACATCTTTCTGTCCGGGCGATTTCATAACTTGGGGATGTTGGCCATTGTCCACAGCGAGCCTGAGAAAGTCAGATATTGTGAGGGCTATGATCGCGATGAAACACCTTGGCTTCGCCAGAGTGAGGTGTTTGGTTTCACCTTTGCAGATTGTACTACCGAGTTGTTAAAGCTGTGGAACTTATCGGACACCATCATACAGCCCATTGCAGAGTTTAATCGCGCAGAGGGTGAACCCTTGCCTGACAATAGCAAATTGCTTTATATTGCTTCGCGTTTAGCCGTGATTAACGCCGAACCTGGGATATATGCTAAGGAGGCGTTAATCAATCTGGATATTTTGGATGATCTGGGTATTAGCTTAGATGGGATAAACGAATCGCTTGAGTATTGTAATTTGCAAGGGATACTGCTTTTAGCGACTTTTCCGCTACAAGGCAGAAAGAGATAAAAAACGAGAGGTGGTTATCAAAAACCATAGCTACAAAAGCCATAGCCACTCATTATCAATCAACAACATATCGAGTCTATAGCTAGTTATCAACGCTTTACATATCGACGAAACTAACTGAACAAGTCAACCGCACATTCAAAGATGATTATCTATAGAATGGGTCGTTTTAAGAGAGAGGTGATGGCTCTCTGACAAGGGTACCCAACCCCTGAATAAAAGATAAAAGATAAGATATTATTGCTTGCACTTGTAAATAACAGCGACGACTTTTGTCTCCTCACCTTCATCAACGTGTAACCATACGATATGAGTACCACCTATCTCTTCGCCATATTTCATCGCTTGGTTTTTCGCTTCTCTTAATGCAAACTCGCCAGTTCCCTTGCCTCTGGCCATAGCAAAACTATCACAATGAGTCACTTCAAAATCATAAGCTTCATTAATCCGGTAGTACAAGTCGTCGGACCCTTGCTTGCTACCCCAAAATGAACAACCGGTAATAAGAGAAGAGATAAGAAAACAAATACACACTATTGTAAACTTCAACACTAAATGAAACCTTATTGGTAAGCTACGGCGCAAAAGGTATAACAGTTATGTATTTTTATATATGTTGGTTCTGACACACCTTGTTAATAATGTTCATTCTCTTTGAAAACAAAGTAATATACAGTCAAGCAATGTAAATGATTGAAAATTTATCGCGACATTGAGTAAGAATGGGACATGACAACTGTTAACGAAGACACCAAAAGGGCTCGAGATAAACTCCTCAACTAGGCTTAAATGAAAACGATAGAGTTGGGCTGTTCACCTTTTATGGCTGATTTGATACGTTTTGAATACTGGTAAAGTCTGAAGTGTCTGGTGTCTTAGCTATTTTTGCTCGAATAGGACTCTCTATGGATAAAAGGGGTCAACGTAAGCCATACAGTCCAATACCGCGGTTTCATCAAGCAGCACTTGACGGTTAAAAAATGAAGTAGGTGAACCTTCCATAGCACTAGATGTAAATGATTACTCCCCTTTCCGTGAACCAAGAGGGCATAAGCACAGATATCAATAGCGAATACATAAGCTAATTCTAACAGCCGACTTTCAATCCAACCACGCCTATGCTCATAGGATTGACCTGTATAATAATCGACTCCGCACAAAAATAATCCTATCTAAGACAACGGGATAGTCAGTGATAGCATGAACTTCTCGCGATAAGA
>SDWK01000782.1 GCA_004195335.1 Shewanella sp. | reverse complement strand
TATAAGAGACAGATATTGTTTTTAGTGTTAACCCGACATTTGAGCAAGAAAAAGCTAATGATTCAATAGAAAACAGTCCAAGGTACGACTTTTTCAGTAATTAACTCGATACTTAACTACAATATAACAGGTCTTTGATTAGAAAACGCTCACACAATAACTTGAGCCACCTTAATAAACAGTGACTTAGGTTTAACTTTATAAGATGAACTCATTGTTTGCTTGTTTTTCGGCCTGAATGAATGAATTTCTGGGTGTAACCCGCTCAGAACAAAACTTGCTAAGAGAAACTCTATAACCTTGCTCTTCAAGAAAACAGACCCGATCCAGTAACAACCAATGTTCGAGTAAGGCACGAAAAAGGTGAGCAACCAGATCGATTCTTCTGGTCAATCGCTGACGTTTTAAGCCTAATTGTTCAAAATACTCGAAATTTAATTCTGTTGGTAAAAGTATTGATTTACTCTGGGCGGCCCAGAGACAAAAAGCGCTAAAGTCTCCACTGAATTGACTCTGCTTTACCGAAGGAATAGGTAGATATTGCTCGCAACCTCGGACTTCCCGCTGTAATGAATCAAAACCCAGACGCCAGGCGATCTCCTTATGCCTCAGCTGCTGTTGCTTACTGCCAGCAATGGTACTTTGTTGTAGTGGTAACTGCAGATCGTGCCGACTCAAATTCAGCTGGCTGTTACGCGCCCCGACACTAAGCGCTTCATACTCCTTCGCACGAATAAGGTGATAACAACAAGGAGACAATGCAATATTCCTGGTTCCTGCCGATGAGGCTAACCGAAGCAGCTCGACATGAAGATCACCACAAGCATGCAGTGCAACGACCTGTTGATTTACCTTTAATTGGCTTTGCTTGGCTGCAAATGCATCGGCGCAAATGAAGGTTTGTGGTAGATGCCATTGCTCAGCAAAGGTTGTACCCGCTTCACACAAGCTCTGTTGCCACTCGAGACTGACGACAGAGCGATTATGGGCCTTTGCAATCAAACGTCCTAAATGCCCCTTACCGGCGCACCATTCCAACACGTCACTATCACAGCGGGTTATTTGCCCCGCGAAGGCATTAATTTGTTCCCACTTACGTCCCTTAATGCCGGCGCTAAAATGGGATAGCTCTCTATCAGACATTAACGCTCGGTCAGGCTCACCGCACAATAGCGCTGTAATATCCAGCAGGCTCAACTCCCACTCGAGTCCAGCCTCAATCAGGTCTTCAGTCAGGGAGGGCAATAGTGCAGCTATAAGGGTAGACTGCTCTCTATCGAGATCATCAATATCTTCATCTGCAATTGACCAGACTCGCTCGGCTAAACGCGGAAACTGAGCCGCCCATGGAAGCGTCATGCAATCGAATGCCTTAACTTGCCATAAGTCACGACTTTGAACTAACAAGGTATCTAGCCTTTTAAATAAGGCGCTTTGCTGGGTCTTGTGCGCGGTCTTTTGCATGGGCTTTGGCGGAGTATTAGGCATAGACTGGATAGTGGTCACTCTCTTTACTGAATATCAGAAGCCGCATTGAGCTTTACACCGGGCTCGGCAAGCTACGAGCCAGGATTATAAAACAGAAGCCGTCAGATGCATACTCGGAAAACATTACTAGTCACGAGTCACGAGTCACGAGTCACGAGTCACGAGTCACGAGTCACGAGTCACGAGTCACGAGTCACGAGTCACGAGTCACGAAAGAGTATAGAGCAGCAGCTTTAAATCAAAAAGTTTAACACAATCGCTGTCATCGCACTTTCAGTAAAAGAGACTTGGATGACAGCATCTGGAGGAGATATCAAGTTTGAGCTTATCCGGCCTCCGCTTGTTGAGCTTTCTTACTCTCCATTCGCTTACCCAACCAGACACCCAAGCCTAAGGGGGCAAAAAACACCACCACGAGGAAAAGCACAAAGTACAGGATCAAACTCTTGAGTGTTTTTGTCAGCTCTTGAAACACGACCTCGACTGTATGTTTTGAAAGCTCATCTAAATTGGCGGCAGCCGCGACACGCTCTCTAGCGACCATATCTTCTAAGGCCATACGCTCACTCTTAACCATTAATTCAAACGCTTGTCGCTCGGTAGATAACTGGGCCAATTTACTATCGGTTGAGTCACTGAGCTGCTGTAATAAGGGACTTAACTCACGACGCATATCGACTGCCAATGTCTGCATCATCTCGGGGCTTTGCGCCATAAGCTCCTGGAATTTTGCCGATGTGACGCTGATATGATTCAAGGTCTTCTGTATCTCCTCAACATTGATATTAGAGTGCAATGCATAGAGTTCAGCCTTCCAACCCAGTATTTTTGGCATCTGCTCCGAGATCATCGCCATACGATCAGAGATGTCACTCATCACCTCCGGCACTGAACCAAAGGTTGTGACCGCTTCAAATTCATTTATCTCTCTGAATTTCAACCAATCATTAAATGCCGATTTTCGGCTAAAGGTCATCTCGGTCAGTGGGTTAGCGAGGACATGCTGTTCAATAAAATCGCGGTTTTTCTGAAATTCACCCGGCGTTAAGAAGCCTTTAACTGTAGATTCAAACTGTGACTGTAATCCCCTACTAGCCTCAACTGCCAGTGTTTGCTGTGAACCAAAAAGAGACTGACCTGCACCGGTCTCATAGAAGGCGGTCATCTGCGCCGTTAACGCCCAGGTATCAACCATTGCAGCGACCGGTGAAGTTTGAAAAATGGTTCTCTGCAGAGCCTGTTCAGAATAGATCTTCCACATCAGTGAATTAGATTTAAGATAAAGACCTTGATCTCCAGCGTTTTCATAAGAGGCGATTTTGTCGGCCGCAAGCTCAACCTTACTATAAAATGAACTGCTAAAATCGCGACTGAATACCCGCATATTCAATTGTTCTTGAGGCAGTGGCTCGATGCCACTCTCGAGCTTAATCTCCAATAAAGAACATGCAGTCAAAAGCTGAGCTAACATGACCATAACCGTTAAGCGTAATAACACGTTCATAAAACCCCCACAAATTTCGGCAATTCGTTGAAAAATTACTATAAAAAGCAAATGAAATCATTCATGATTTTAACTGATTAACCGCTTATAACCTATCACTGCTCACCCTATTGATGATTCATTCCGGTGATACTTAAAGAAACACCCAATCAGCTAATGACTTTGAAACAAAACTCTCTTACTTAGAACACATCCACCCCTACCACCCATAAACCTTGAATACTGTGATAAAGAACATTAAAATCGCTTCCCATAAGAAAGTATGACATTAAATTAAAAATGGATGTGACATGATTCAATCTCCTTGTGTGGCGAAGTGTGGTGTAAATGAAGATGATATCTGCATGGGGTGCTATCGAAATATCGATGAAATTGTTGGCTGGAGTAAAGCCGATGATGCCTTTAAGGCCCAAGTCTGGAAGAAGATCCCCGGCCGTAAAGCTGAGTTAGGCAAAGGGGTGAACAGTGAAAAAATAAGCAAGGATAGATGGCAGGAAGTGGCCGCTCGCCTTAAAGACGACACCAGAGAAGTGGAAGTTTAATACCAATCCTACTAAATATGTGATCTTTCAGCGGGAGTTCAAAGCTCTGTAGGCAAGGTCTATATATTGCTCCTGCAATATAGACATACGCCACAT
>SDWK01000774.1 GCA_004195335.1 Shewanella sp. | reverse complement strand
GAGTGATTCTAGGAGTCGGGCGTAATGAAGGAAGAGATCAGAGGGAAGTGTAACGGTTACTATTATCTGGCCATCGCTGGCAGGTGATACTTTGAGGCCGCTTATCAGGGAGGTATATAGCGAGGTCACAGGAGGACCCCACTAAGGGACGACGTATATTCAACGTCGCATAAGATATATTATGTAAACTAGGATATCGGATAAACCCTGTCGTTGCTAAATCCGTCGAGCGAAGTGAAAGTCCGGACCATTAAGAAGTGAAATACAGGACTCGTCATACGGAAGTAAAATTCAGGACTAATTTGCCCCGAAAAAATTAAAGGCTTCCAGATTTGCCATCTAAGCGACTTTAGTCACCCATTGAAGGCTTGGGGTAAGGTATTTTTTGGGTAGCCGTTATCTGGAAAGTAGCTTGCGTACTTGCTCAATTTTATCTTCTTGAAATTTTGATATCGACCCAATTATTCTTTTCAGATGCACATCATCAAACGGATGGCAAATATTTGATATGTCGGGGAGTTGAAGCCTGGCAAGAATATGATTTTCACCATTGTGGCTCTCAGAAACTTCCCAGTAGGAAGTCACGCTTAACGGCAAGCGATTTCCCGGCAAATTAAAAGACGAGTTTTCTGTCATTGATTGAGCATAAGTCCATGCTGACAACCAAATCGTATCACATTCATACTTGAAAATTAGACGGGCGACATCGTCTGTCAAAGATGTCCTATATTCAATTACTCGTGGCTCAATTAGGGCTTCGTTAAATGACAGAGTCCTTAATGATCCTATGTGTGGGAAAAAACCGCCTGACTCCCAATACAAACGCCAGACAATATACGCATACGCTGCGTCACAGATGACCTCAAGTTCGTCCGTATATAAAGAACCTAATGCATCTCCTTTAGTGAAAAGAGCTTGAACACATTTCATGTGGTCCTTAATATATGCACCTTCGATGTGACTTAAATACTTTAAATATGCCCCCTTTTGGTCAAATTTACTCTTATCAGATAAGTTTACTTTCTCAAAAAAATCGATTTTAATACCATTTACTTTGGCGTTACCATAAACGGCATTCCAGAAAAGCCAAAGTTGCTCAGCCAAATTTGATCTAGTACAATCAAAACCTCTTAGGGAAGTCGAAGACAATAAACTGTGTTTTCTCCGCGACAATAAGTCTCCAATTTCTTTAAACACCTTGCTTAAATGGTTAAGATTAGACCTAACGCCCTGCGAAAAGTCAAAGAATACGTCTTTGCATCTCTGACAACCATAGCAGGTTAAAATGGCCTGATAATTTAATCCAGGATCAATAATTGCTCCGCAACTTGGACATGATTCTTTTAATTCAACCATATGATATGGGCAGGTACTAAATATTGTTAACTGATGGATAATACTATGATATCCGATTTTAATGCAGCACGGGCAATATCTTATAGTCTGGCTAGACCACTGAGATATCTCATTTCTACATAAAATCGTGCCAATAATGCCATTTTGAATATCATGAGGCTTGACATGTATGTTTTTAGCAACTTTACTTAAGTTCCAGCGTGGCTTCCTCAGAAGCGTGGCTATATACCATCCCCCCTTCAATTCTGGATTTATGTGAAAGCCACTTTGGATATCTTTGACGTCACAGACATTCCAGTGGGTAATTTTTTGCACAATAGACCACAGTGATTCGTATGGCAGAAGTGTGTTTTGAGGGAAACAGAAACTCATTTTCTAGCCTCCGGTCTTGGTAATATATCTTTATATCTTAGATATTTACTTCCCCCTAAGTAATCTGACTTATGAATAGCTTCTTCGATCTGCTTTGTTGAAAAACCATTAAAACCAGGGTCATTTGTTTGATAGCGTGTGCAGAGCCGTTCGATAATTCTCGCGAAATACTCCATGTGTATTTCGTCGATCAAGACTTCTTCTTTGAGTCCGTGGGAATTCCTTGCTTTGAGAATTTCATTCCAAACCTTGTCTGTTTCATCTTCAAAGCGCCAACCATATTCAAAAGCATCAGGAAAAAAGTATTTGGTGAATGAACATCCAGATGCTTGGGGATATTCAGTATTTTCATCATATGTATGAAGGATGACAGCAATATCATCGTCATTTCGGATGCCGTGAAATTGGTGTTCCTCATTCATGAATCGAGCAACAATTTCATATTTGTGATTTTCTTCAAGAGTGGCTTTCCTGCCTAACAGCTCTGGCTGACCGACCAGAAAGACTGCCAAGTGAAATTTTTGTAAATTTAAATCGTTGTGGAGTTCGCTTATCCAGTCAAAATGGCTTTCTTCCATTTTTTGAGCATCATCGATAAATAGTACAGCGCGCCCTTCTCCTCCATTGTTTTGATTAAATATTTGAAAATATTTAATCAATCGGTCTCTTTTTGCGATAGCAGATCCCCTGGACCAAAATTCATGACCTAAGGCTTTGAGGATTTGCCCCCAAAAAGCGGATTCAGAAATCCTTATATTTGATACCATTGGGGCAATACCGACCATGACATTGTGGCCGAATATTTGACGAATTTCTTCTGCTATATATTCAACAGATGTTGTCTTTCCAAGACGCTGGTAACCATAAATAATAGATCCTGTGTAAAGGTTTTTGACCCAATCCAAGACCATCTCAAGCAATCCCTCTAGGGCTGGCGTCGGAACGATATAGTCCTTACTGATAATTGGATGGGACTTTGGTTTTATTAGTTCAAACTTCAACATAGGCTTAAATATTTCTAGCCTTACGCTTCGAATAGGTGCGTACTTTTTGTATTCCAGTTTGTTTCTTGGGTTCAGACATCTTTTGTGACGGGGCCTTCTTTTCTGCTCGTTTTATTGTTACCCCTTTCTTTGGCTGTGTATTTTTTGATAGGTTTTGAGCCGTCACTAGTCGGCCCCGTGCACTCTTCTGATGTAAAGCCTTCTCATTAAGATGTGTAATGTACACTTGGACAGGATCATCATGTTCTTGGTAGAAGATTTCTTTTACTGTTCTCAGGGCCATAATTTCCCTACGGAGGTCGAATGTATGGGGTGCAATCGCCCACTGCCCTTTCGCTTTTAATAAACCAAGTTCTCGCCCGTTTTTGGTATATGCGGCAATTTTTCGTGCATCTTCAGTTGGGTCATAAACTAACGTTAGAATCTGGCCAACCATTGAAGGGGCACCACGAAGCACTTCATTGTTGTAATCAACTCCTTCTAGGTGGATGTATGGCCTTCTTTGTTGCCTTAACCCACCTCTGATTTTCCTGGTTTCCTCGACATTTAGCCATGTAAGCTGAGATCGACGGTTTTTCGACAACGTTTTAATGATGTGATCGGGATCGGCTGCAAATTGATCCAGAGCCTGCATGGGGGACAAATCACCATGAGCGACATGCGGTGTGACATTGTATGTAGCAAGAGAAATCTCAACGAGTTCACGTAACTCATCGACGTTCATATCGAGTTCAAGAGCAGCTTTTTCTGGCTTTTGCCGAAGAGAATCTTTGTGACCTTTTCCCGTTGTATTCGGCAGTCTTGTTTTGGTTCAGCGTGAATTGGAGAATCGCTTCGATTGAGTTAGACTACGTGATCGGAGAAATTCACCATGCGAAAAAAACGTTACAACTACACGGCC
>SDWK01000508.1 GCA_004195335.1 Shewanella sp. | reverse complement strand
TATTCGTCGGCAGCGTCAGATGTGTATAAGAGACAGGTTATTGATTTTGACAAGGACGCTACATGGATGGTGTTATTAGAGAATGCAGGCGCAATTATCCTGAGCATATTCTCCTGAATAACCATTCTCTGCAATCAATGCCTTGCCTCTAAGCCTTTTAATTCTCGCTAAGTGATCAATAAATTAGTCCGATTGGTATAACTCGTTTCGTTCAGGCTTAACCAACAATTTTACTGTTAATAGGGCGAATGTCCTGATCGAACCAAAGGTGTGCGCCAAGCATTTTTGACGATGTTGTATTTAGGTGTTGGCCAACTATACTTAATGTTGTGGTCTCCTGAGGGTGTTGGTACAGCCCATGAATATCAATCAGTTAGCAAAATTTACCTCGCTTGATTATTCTCAGTACAAAAAACTGCGCCATGATAACAAAAGTAAGATCTCACAACCGTTGGGGCAGGCTATCACTGACATGGAACATACCGTTTCAACATGTCCGCATTGTAAATTTGAAGAATTAAATATATGGGTGTTACAAAGCAAATAGTTCAATGTTTCAGTGGCAATTCGAGCAGCAAGACTTTTGTTGATTTAGCTGGCTCAGCTGGTGGGCACTTGAAAAAACAACAACAGTGGCTCAAATCACCTCATCCATTGAGGCATAACGACACACCTAATAAAACAGCAAGAAAACTGGGTCGTATCCTCAAACATCTGTATGTTCTGCACAAAGGATGTCATTGAGTCTGATGATCTTTTACCTGAGTCTGTTATCGGCAACAAGATAATGGAAAGAGGATCCAGCAAAGAGATGGCGTAACCATGGTTAAGGTTACGATTTTTATCGGATTTAGTTTCACCAGCCCCTTACTCAAGGAGAATCATTTTGAACTATTCAAGTCTCTGGCTCATTTTTATACTGGGTCTAATTCCGCAGAGCGCTTTTGGGCAAGAGGATGCTCCTGCTTCCTATCAGGATGACAAACAGAGTGAAGATATCAAGAAACTCAGGAGCAGTATCGAATCTCTGTCGCAGGCTCTTACTAATTTGAGTCAGCAAGAGGGGCAGCAGTCTCTCAGCCGTAAAGTCACTTCAGAGGTGCAGCAGCTAAAACTTCAGTCCGAGCAACTAGTTGCACAGGGGAAACACGGCGAGGCCCTTCAACCGCTGAGACAGGCGCTGATTAAGATAAAAATTGCGATCAATGCACTCAAGGGAACAGCCTCTCAACAAAATGCTACACAAGGGAGCGAACAGGAAACAGATCAACCGGCGGTTTCACAGTTCGTGATCCAAAAACAACAGCAAGATATCGACAAACAAAAATCCACCATCGAAGTCCTGATGCAGGCACTAGTTCGAATCGGCGAAGAAAAGCAGCAACAGGAAATGGTTCAGGCACTCGCCTCCCAAGTGACCGCTTGGGGGCAAGAGTCGGACAAGCTCGCAGGGCAGGGTGATCTGGTTCAGGCTCGCCAGCTGCTCGACCAGTCCCTGGTAGAAATTAAAACAGCAATCGGCTCTCTCAGAGAGAATGAAACCTTGGTCCGCTCTCTGAACTTCGCCACCAAGAAGGAAGAGTACGATTACGAAGCCGATCGCTTCGACACTTATCAAATGTTGCTCCAGATGCTGGTGCTGCCGAAACCGACATTAACCTCCTCACAGCGAATTAAAATCGAACAGTGGACAGAGTTAGCACGCAAACAACGCTCTGAGGCCGAAAAACAGGCCGAGCAAGGTCTACATAAAGAGGCGGTCGAAACCTTAGAAGGTGCGGCGAAAATATTACTTAAAGCGATTCGCCTAGGTGGAGTCTACCTGCCAGGGTAGGTAAGGAACTTAGGGTATCACGATAATTGTGTATTATTGTTTAACGTTGTTTGAGGTGTATCAGCTTATCTACATATTTCGATTGACCACCGCCAAACATGCACTGCTAGCGCATTTTAATCCCAGATCCTAGCAGGGTTGAGCGATAATCATCATCTAGCCCTGCCATTTTCTTTTTTCGTATCATGCTAGCTGACTTCTTTGTTAATAAGTAGCAGGGCTTTTTCATTATTCACCATCGCTTTGGCGACTAATCTTGCTGATGAAAACTTAGCGTGAGAAATAAATCACAGCCTTTAATGTCCTGAAGTATAGTTTGAGAGAATGCTTGCATAAGCATGTGTTCTTGCGCCATCCTAAGTCGACTTAATGTTTCTCTTTGAGTCGCTTGCCATCTTGTATCTTGTAATGCATGATGTGCAATTAATTGAGCCGGTCCGTTGATTTGCCATGGGCCTAATAATTCTTTAAATGCCCCACACCAATAACTATTAGCCACTAAAAAGCCAATACGAATTCCCGCTAAACCAAAAAATTTACCAAAAGAACGTAATACCAAACTATGGCTGCTTTCTATTTGATTAGTGAGTTGGCCACCTGTTTGCTCATCTAGTTGATTAGCGTATTGATTACAATAGGATTCATTGCCTGATATTACATCAATAAAGGCTTCATCAAGTATCAGCAAACCATTAAGCTGTTTTAATCGCTCTTGGTATTGAGCAATGACCTGACTATTAAAAAACTGGCTGATACGTTTCTGAAGTACAACCAATCAATCACGCATTTAAAGTGGGTTGCCAGTTTTTTATTGCTGATTTTTATGTTTAGATGAGCTTATGTCGGTTACCAATCGGCTTAACTAACTGCTCATTTTTCCTCATGAAAAAGTAGCCCATTTAATTAAGTAAACTGGTATTAGTTTAACTTTTAATCAAATAGTGGAATGAGTTATGGCTTTAGAATTGTGGTTATCGTTAGTTGTTATCTGTGTGTTAGGGGCTTTATCACCAGGTCCATCATTGGCATTAGTGGTGCGAAATACTATGTTGGGTGGTCATAAACCGGGTTTAGCTACCGCTATTAGTCATGGCTTTGGTGTTGGTTTATATGCAGCTATTTCGGTAACTGGCATTGGCCTTGTCATTGTGCAATCACCACTAATTTTTCAAATTATTCAGTACACAGGTGCAGCCTTTTTACTTTATTTAGCGTTTAACGCACTAAAAAGCAATGGCAGTAATATTGACCTTGATGTTGTACAAGGTCAAAACGATAAACACATAAACGGCTGGCGCGATGGCTTTTTATTAGCCTTTTTAAACCCTAAGTTAGCAATATTCTTTTTGGCCTTATTTAGCCAATTTGTTGATGTTAATGCCAGCATAACCCACAAATTAATTATGATTTTTACGGTCGGTGGGCTGGATACAATATGGTATTGCCTCGTGGTATTTGGCTTAACAAGAGGACCTGTGTTGGCAAAATTGAAAGCTAATAGTCATATTATTGATAAAGTTACTGGCGTGGTATTACTATTGCTTGCGGTGCGTGTTGTGATTAATTAGGTAAGAAGGGGAGTTTTTACTCCCTTAACCAGCTATCAATTGAAAGTAACAGTAAACTGGCACAGAGTCTTCACTATTAACTTTATCGTTTCTCTGTCGTAACTGGGGCATAAATCGCCTTAGAAAGTATGACCATTTTGTGCGCTAAGCGGAAGTTACATCACCGTTATTATTAACGTCCGCTTCAAGCCTCATTGCAGACGGTAGTTTTGTCTGAAAACACTAATAATAC
>SDWK01000505.1 GCA_004195335.1 Shewanella sp. | reverse complement strand
ATACAAGGGCAGGGGATTCCGCCGTCGCTCCGAGTCGCAGTCGAAAAGAGGTGATAGTTAAAAATTAATAGTCTTTTAAAGGAAAAGGGACTGACTAAAATGGTGCGTTTTAGGATGCAGAATCTGAAGACGGTGAAAACGTCTAGCTGAATTTATAACGATTGAAAATGATCAACATTCGTCCATCGTGTTCGATAAAAAGAGAGGCGATTCCGCGACCGCCTCAAGGGGATATGAGAGCTTACGCTGCTCTGGGTTTGACTCGATGAGCCTTTAATCGACGAATCTTACCTCTACCCGAGTTTCCTTTAGGCGGCTCCTGGCGAAGGTTTTTCAGTCTATAGCTGTAGCCAAAGGGACCGATCCCGTTAAAGATAATCTTATCCTTGTTATTGGATCGTACTGGCGGCGTCGCCGTATAGCGCCGAAACACTCTACGGACATAGCTATCGGTAACGGAGAAATGGTTGTTTCTCTTCACCGATAATCCTGTGACCGAAGCCGCCGCCACCAGATCCTTAAACATCGGGTGGTCTTGGTTAGCGTGCTGTAATCCAGCCAGGATTAACCTTCTCGCTTCGTCTAGGGTCAACGCGGTTCCTTTTGGCGTATTGAGTAGGTGCTTGAGTACCGGCTGTAGGTACATGTTACTCTCAGCTTCGCGGTGAAAATTCCAGACCTGTTTCTCACGCCCCTGTTCGATAACATCAAAAGCATCGTCTCCCTTAATCAATACTTCTCGATGCAGTAGAGCCCAGCGATTGAACAGGTCAGCCTCCAGGGAATCGCTGTCATAATCGGCGGTCACTTCTCCGATAGCAGCCAGTACGTCGGTAGCAAGATCATCTTGTTCAGTATGCTTTAAAAGCTCCGCATCAACCGCCTGCTTACAACGGTGCAATGTCCGGTACCACTCATCACTAATACTGCCGTGAGCCGCTTCAAAAGTCGCATCGTTACAGTCATCGCCCCCCAGGGTGAGATCAGTGGCATTAAACGTTAGCGTGCCAAACTCACGCTCAAACCCCGCTTCCAGAGAGCCTATATTGAGATAGTGCTGCTGAGTATCCAGCTGATACAGCTTCGCCATGATCGCCGGTTCATTGGCAACAATCTGAGTCCGGATAATGCGTAACGGGCAGAGCTGGAATAACTCAAACAGGGTCGTATTTACCTTGCGTACCGCCTGCATCGAATCGTGCTTATCCAACAGGCGCTCAGCCAGCTGCTGCGCCAACTTAACAAGCACTAAATCGCCCTGCCGAGTTTGGTGAAGATTGACCGGCTCACCACCGAAGCAACGACGAGGGATTAAGAGCCTGATCGGAGGGTTGCAGCACCTAAAGCGCCCAATAAACTGCTTCAACTCTGCTGGGTGTATTTGGCTATTGAATATGATCACTTCGTGAATATGCTGATCCGTTAGATTGACCGCTTCATCCAGCAGGCAGGTGGTCAGGATTACGTCATACCCTGCGACGCGCTCGATGGTTAGCATCTCTCTAACCGCGTCTGAATCTTGAGCATCCCGACTCACGGCCAGGCACTTTAGCCCCTTGGCTTCGAGCAATCGCAGGTAAACCTGAATCTCCATTTTATTGTTGATGCGGACCACCGTTGGATAGGATCTAGGGGCGGTTAATGCATTGATCAGCCCGTCCTCCATCGCATCCATCTTCGAATAGATATCCAGGTTGATAGACCGTGAAACAGACTGATCTTTGTTGATGTCGATCCAACTGTCGGTAGTTGTCAAAATAGTTGTCGTGATCACCTATAACGCACTCCGAAATTCGCGATCATTTTTCTCGGGATTCAGGTGTACTTTTTCTGGCAACGACCAGTCTCGCGTATTGCCACTCCAGCGCTCGGGGTGCCGTGCTTTTGCAGCTTCATAAGTTACCGAGCGCTGTACCGCGATCTGTTTGGCCTTACCATTATGTCGCTGTGATGGCGTCATAAATTTAATCCCACTGTGGCGGTGCCGCACGTTATACCAGTGCACAAACTCCAGCACCCAAGCCCGTGCCTCCTCCAAGGCCGAAAAGCCTTTGTAAGGGTAACCAGGGCGATATTTACAGGTTCTAAATATCGACTCGGCAAAGGCATTGTCGTTGCTCACTCGCGGACGGCTGTATGAGCTGGCGATGCCCAAGTTATCTAGGGTTGCCATCAGTGACGAACCTTTCATTGGGCTGCCGTTGTCGGAGTGTAAAACCAGTGGTTTTATCCCCACAGCCTCATTGAGATGGGCTTTGCGAACCAGTTGTGACGCCTGCTCTGAGGATTCATTTTCGTGAATCTCCCAGCCAACAATTTTTCGACTAAAAACATCGAGTATCAGGTACAGATAAAAATACACGCCTTTCGCCGGTCCCGGCAGCCATGTGATGTCCCAACACCACAGTTGATTGGAGTCGGTTGCCGTGTGGGTGGTGGCATGTTTCCTTGCTGCACGCTGCGCCCGGCCACGCCTGTGCTGCATCTTATGCTCATGTAGCACCCGATAAAATGTCGATTCCGAGGCGATATAGCGTTCTTTATCCGCAAGGATCGGCACTACCTGGCTCGGCGGCAAGCTCTTGTATTCATCGCTCGTCATCACGCTAATAATTTCAGCACGCTCATCTGCCGATAACTTGTTTGAAGGCTCTGGTCGCACCGCGTGCGGGCGACCATCAACCTTGACACTCCCATCTTCAGTCCAGCGCTGAAAAGTGCGTTCGGCAATCCCCAGCTCCCGACAGGCCTTATAAAGTGCAGCGCCGGACTCCACCGCCTCGTAGATTAATACCACCACCATTTCGCGATCTCGGCTGAGGATCATTCGTCCTCGATTTCCCCCCAGATCGCATTGGCTTTTTTTCTGAGAACCAATAGCGCGGCGGTTTCTGCCAGTGCGTGCTCCTTGCGGCGTAAATCGACCTCTAATTGCTTGATGCGTTTTTTGTCAGCTCGACTTAGTAATTTGTACTGCTTTTCTTGTTCATCAGCACTGGCATTGGCCCCCATGCAGGCGCGCTTCCACTGCTCTATTTGCTCTGCGAAGAGACCTTTCTTACGACAATATTCTGCTAATTCAGCGGTATTTAAGGCAGAAGTTTCTAACACCACCGCGAACTTATCCACCGATGACCATTGCTCAGCGTTCTTTCCATCTCCAGGCACGGCGACACCACGACTCTTAGCTTGTTTGCGCCAATTATACAGGGTTGATTGGGTGATTCCGGTCTCTGCTGCCAAACAAGATATCGACATATTAGTCGGCGGCATCATCTTCTGAATAACCGCCTCTTTACGTTCAAGGGGATAATGTTTCATGACTCATTCCGCGCCCTCTATTTTCATTGATTGAAAAATGAGCACGACAACTATCCTGACATAGAGGGTATGGTGCAAACGACAATATCGCCAAGGTCATCCTAACCTGTGTTGGTTTCTGCTGTGGTTAGGAAGGTGTCCAAACGCTCGATAGTAAGTTGCACGGCAAGGGGAGGCGGCATTCGTCATAATCGGTCCGTGGTTGCATATGCTTGCCGGGGGAGGGGGCTGGCACAATATTATTGTGCCAGAACAAAGACGTTATGAGAGTCTTTTGATAGGCCAGAACTTGAAGGCACCAGAGACGATATTAATGATTGGAAAGGTGATACCAAGCATTGCGGTAGCTATCCAAGCTTCCTTTGCATATCCCGTACTTGGCCCTGAGGGTAAATCTTCTCCTGCAATGTAGGGCAAAATCCATTCGTAGAGTTCATACATTGCACCAGCGCAAACTAGGCATACAAGCATTTTCGCCGCTCCTTTTAGAGGCTGCTTCAACGTTGAAAAGAGTTGGAATTGCATCATATTATCCACAATGAAAGCACCAAAAATTATGCACACGGGTCCTCTCACCATATACTCCATGGGTTCAATTTTCAGAAGCTCTACAAACAGATAATAGGTAAGGCCGCTCAGTAGTAAAATTAATAGTGTAGCGATAAATCCAAATAGGGGTTGGTTGCCACCTTTTGCGATCTGAGGTACTGGCCACATTTCAAACATAATCAACACCATTACGAAGGCTACTGCTGTGACTGCAAAACTTAGTGAGGTAATGGCATTAAATAAACCGTTTGGATTCAACGATTCAGTGTAGAACGGTGCGCTCGACATAAAGCTGTAATCATAAAAGATGCTGAAAAGTATAAAATCAAGAATGTAACAATATAGTAATGTTCCAAGTCCTAATAACAGCGGGTTACTTGTAAACTGTCTGATCGGCCAACAGTCGAACACTATGATTACAAGAAGGCTCAGGCCTACTGATTGTATGATGTAGTGAATAAGAATCGGAGTTAATGATCCCTGTCCAACGGTAAAAATCAGCACGGGAGTTATAATGCAACCTGCAAGCAAAAACAGTAGCGTTAGCGTCAGTCCTTCAATCGGCGTGCTCATTTTTTTAAGTACATTTGGGTATTCATGCTTCCAGACTACCGCCATCATGATCTGGAAAGGGGTTGCGCACATAAAAAATGTTCCAGCCCAGTTGATAAAGAAATCGGTATCTGCGCTGTCGGTTATGGTGGTAATTAATGCCCCTGAGAGTCCAAGCACCATTAAAGTACCAAGCACCCCTATTGTTATGAAATTCATATGACTTCCTTATTGTTGTTGTTTGTGTATCTCATGATTTAGCACAAAGCATGCCAACAATGTATTGTAAGAAAGTTGTGTTATTACAATGTCATAGGGTATTTGTATGTGGGTTGTATTGAAAGGACTTACATATTGGTGATCAGTTATGCATAAAAGTCTTAGCTACTTGATAAAATTATCACGTAGCCGTTTAATCTTCTGTTTGAAAACAGAGGCTCTTAATGTTCTGGTCGCTCCAAGAGCACTAAGGGGCGTAGACTGGTTCGTGATGCTGACCGTCATCAATACGCTTAAGCCGGTGTGCAACTCGTGCTCTAGTGATCCCCAGCATTCTTCCCGCCTCGGTAATGTTGCCATGAGCATCTTCCATCGCACGGTTAATTACCATATCGAAAGCTTCATCAATAGTGCCATTCTCTTCTTTAATAAGTGTCAGCAGTTGGTCGCATTGTTGTTTCAGAGAATTGGCTGAGTTTGACTGAGTATCAGGTGCTTCTAAAGCGTCTTTATCTGGTCCCGTTGGATTGTCCGTGAGTGTTGTAACAAGCTGTTTTATATCTTTACTGAGTTTGGCTAAATCACTTAACGGCGGCGGCGGGGCTTTATATACGGTTGAGTTGCGAAAGGAAGGGAAATCGTTAATAGAGATTGCCTGGTTATCTTCTGATAATATGATGCACCTTTCTATATAGTTTTCTAGCTCTCTGATATTACCTTCCCACTGATATGACATTAGTGC
>SDWK01000157.1 GCA_004195335.1 Shewanella sp. | reverse complement strand
CTTATAAATAAAGAACGCAGAAACATGTTGCTTCTCGGCTTGCCCTTCGGGAGCTCTGAAACGAGCATTTTGAAGTGGCTTGGGTATATATTGTGACACCTTATCGCTATCTCGAACTAGATCCCTAACTCGTTGAGAAGATCATCCGCATCAGTACCTGCCGCCTCTTTATTCGCCGCCTGAGTCCAGGGAGAAGTCTCAGACTTGTTACCATGTTCTGCTAAAAGATCATCGGGATCGTACTCATCTTCGGCATCGAACTCATCCAACTTGATGAACTCAGTTTTATCCATGGCAAATTCAAGATAAAAAATATGATTGTTTTGGGTTCTAAACGAAACTCGTCTCGCCACGGCTTCGTCTAAATTAGTGTCAATCGAAATGGTCAGTTCTTTGTTGATCGTCAACATCTTTGGTTGGCTCTGGTGAATAGAGGTTTGCAGTTGTTTATTCACTTTGTTGATAAAGTCACCCAAAATTTGATTCATCAGTTCACCCATCACATCACCGACTTCATCGGATGTATGAGAGAAAGCTAACTCAGCTTCTGGCATCCCCATCTGTTTCATATATGAACGGTAAATCTCAATCGCTGCAGGTGCTGAAAAGTTAATGACAACGAGTCCTGAAAAGCCACCGTCAAAAATAGAAAAACAACCTAAATCAGGTTTCAAGCAGGTACGGGTAATACTTTGAACCATCGCGGCATGAGAAATATGGCTTGCGGTTGTACTTGATAGTACGTGAGAGACTGAATGGCACAATTTCAATAAAATATCATCGGAACTAACAACTTGAGGTGAGGTATTCATGAGCTAAACCAAAAAAAAACAATGTTTAATTTTGCACTCAAATCAACAATAAATCAAAGTTAAACAACATATTAACCAAGAAGTTTACAATTCTCGCGCTGAGGAATGACCTAACTGATTGTAATGCAATGACTTATGAGTTAATTCGAGCTTTTTGCACTTACGTGCAACTTAAGTCATTGAAACCATTAAATCTAAAATGCTTTAATGGTTTCATCATAGTTTTTCCAACTAAGTGAGCAAGGTCTAATATTTAATAAAAGAGTTGAAAATCCGTCATTAATCATTCAATTACGTCCATCATCAAGGTATATTTCACGCGCCGACACGCTCATTTTTGGAAAAGGATATCTATGATAGTCATACTTAGACGCTTCACTATACTTCAACGTTTAATTCTGATGTTAGCGCTTGCCGCTACAGGCACGTTTGTTTTTGCCAGTTTCTCTATCATTGAACAAAGAAATAACTTAATTGAACAAAAATGGGTCCAAAACGATGCACAGCTCAGTACCGTACTCAGTGTTATTGAGGCGCATCATCAACAGGCGGTCGAAGGCAAGATAACCCTAGATGAAGCAAAGCAAGAAGCTGCAAACTTAGTGAATAAAATAAGTTTCGGCAAAGATGGTTTTTTTATTCTGGTCAATCCAGATAATAACATCATAGCCCATGGTGTTTCTCCAAATTTGATCAACCAATCCTCTGATGTCATCCGGGCACAAGATGGTCACATTTCACTGTCCGATTTAGTTAAAGAAGCCCAAATAAACTCAGTTTCTAAACAAACATTCGCCTTTAAAAACCCGGTTTCTGGTGTCGTAGAAACAAAAATGTTGGAGGCCAGATATTATCCGGCTTGGAAGTGGACACTTATTACCGGCGCTTACATGAGTGATATTAACGCTGCCACTGTCTCGCTGCTCCCCGACTACCTGATCATCATGACCTTAATTGCCGCGCCGATATTTGCTTTTTTCCTTATTCTCAACCACTCCATCAGCACGCCATTAAAAGAAGCCATTGCAGCGATGGAAGATATTGCCAAGGGTGAAGGCGATCTGACTAAACGTCTGCCAACAATAGGTAAAGATGAGGTAGTCGAGCTTGCTATTGCCTTTAATCTTTTTGTGGAAAAGATTGGCAACACCGTCGGACATCTAAAGCCACTTGGGGATAGCTTGAATCAAGATGCAAATCGGCTACTCTCATCAGTTGAAGAAACGAATATTAGTGTCGATCATCTTCACCAAGAAACCAGTAGCGTCGCCACTGCCATCAATCAAATGCTGTCAACCACCCATGAGATGGCCTCAAATACTCAACAAGCCGCCGATGCCGCTAATAGCGTTAAAACACAAGCTCAGCAAAGTAAAGCCATGATGGACCTGACGGTATCCAATTCAGAGCAACTCGTCGATGAATTACAAACAGCTGAGTCAATCACCCACAACTTAGGCAGCTCATCACAACAGATAGGGAGTATTTTGGACGTGATTCGAGGGATCGCTGATCAAACAAACCTATTAGCACTGAATGCCGCTATCGAGGCCGCACGAGCAGGCTCCCATGGCCGAGGTTTTGCGGTTGTCGCCGATGAGGTCAGGGCTTTAGCCACACGAACTCAAGAATCAACCAATGAGATTCAAAAAATCATTTCAGAGATCCAATCCGGTGTATCTTCGGTTATGACAAGTAATACTGGTACGCAAAAAACCTCAGTTCAACTTCAGTCACAAGCCAAACAAGCCGGTGATGCCTTAGGTGAAATTTTAGCGCTTATTGCCCATATCAGTGATATGAATACCCAACTTGCCAGTGCCACCGAGGAGCAGTCACTGGTTACCGAAGAGATTAATCGCAATATTTGTAGTATCACTGAACTCACCGAAGTCTCAGTCCAAGCGAATGAAAGTAATAGATGTGCTGCTATCTCTCTACAAAATATCAGTAAAGACACGGCACTGACACTCAGCCAGTTTAAGGTGTGATTTTATTCATTTATTGCCCTGAGTAGGGAACATTTCACTCCCTGCTCAATGGTGATAGTTCTATCGAATAATTAATCGATAGACACACATGAAAATTCAAAATCCCATCAACCTTTACCTTTTAACAACACTTCCAACCTGAAGGAAAACCTCCTCTCGGTACTCTTTTTTCAAGGCTTGAAGGTCTTTAAGTGACTAGCCTGCACAGCGCTGAAGTGATTACATATTTATCCCGATTGGTATAAGCTATTGGAATCTTATTTTATTCCTCTATTCAGGTGATCCTAAGCCATGGCGCGAATGACACTAGCCGTCCATTCTCAAGTTTATAGCATTCATAGCTTCAGCCCTGATGCTTCAATTGCCTCAGAGGTATTTCAACAAAATATGTTTTTTATCGGTAAAACCAATGATGAGTTATCTGTGGTTGTCCCGGCAGAATTGAATCTCGATAGCCTCGAAGAGGAGAGTAATTGGCGCTGCATTGAAGTGATAGGCCCGCTAGGCTTCTCTATGACGGGGATTCTTGCCAGTGTCTCGGGAGCTTTGGCCGACGCGGACATTAGTATCTTTGCTATTTCGACCTTCGATACCGATTATATCTTAGTGAAGAAAGATAAATTATCTAAGGCTATCCTGGCGTTAAAAAAGAAAAACTATCAGATCACGGAATATTAGTTTAATCCGTTCAAATTATTTGCCACTCTAGGAACAGTATTTATGTTTGCGGCCTTTTTGATCGGCTGCACGACGATTATTATTCGCCATCTCGGCAAACTGGACGACCCGGTTTGCATCACCTTTTACCTGTCTCTTATACACATCTCCGAGCCCACGA
>SDWK01000156.1 GCA_004195335.1 Shewanella sp. | reverse complement strand
GGGGGGCACTATTCTTAGGGAGGTTTTGTCGGGCATGGCAGGTGGAGCAAGTCAATTGACCGCAATTCATTGATTTAATATGTTTGCGTGATTGAGGCAGGGGAGCTGAATAGGCTCAATAGCCATCAATCCCTAAAAAAGAACGCTGAATCCACAGAACTGATGCACAGACAAGAAAGGCAGGCAGCAATAAAGGAATATCAAGCTCAATAAAGAGGCTTGGAAGATGGTTATGGGGCTAAGTCGGTTTTGTTGAGGATGATGTGACGGAAGGGATGGTGTGGCATTTGTTATATTTAAAAACTAACTACTTTGGGTGGGTCCATCGAAATGAGAAAGGGGGGTTCGAACTTTGTCGGTGGTGACAAAGAGGGGCCAGTCCCGAGTCAAGGGCTGACCCCGCGACTTGCAAATATTCTTGAAAACAAGGGCGCATCCCTTAATTTTGTTAATGGCATCTCATAGTATTTATAGATTAAAATTGAACCTACAATGGTGATTAACCAGTAAGCTAGGTATCTGTAAATTTCTAATGGTAAACCAGTTAACTGGACGGGGATTAACTTCATAAATAAGGGCATAAAGTAGTACTGTACAAGGTTTAGATTTATAAGATACATGGGGTATGAAATAAGACTAACAATAGTGACTGTTTTGTATACGCTCCCGCCTCTTTTTTTGTAAGTACTCAAAAAAGGTAATAACAATAGTGTTCCAAGAGATGCAACAGGAAATGAATACACATAATAGTAAATATCCATACCAGACATGAACTGACCCATGAACAAAAATGCAAGATGGTTCGAGATCAGTAGGCCAACACCAGCAAGTAAGAACATTTTTTTATTACTTAGCCACATGTTGCTATAGTAATATTTTAGGTATGCTCCAAGAACCCCAAACATAATACTATCGAGCCTGGTAATTACTTGCTTCCTGAAGTTCAAATCCCACGAAATGACAGTTTCAATCTCGATTGAATTAAACCTGTACTGCCTAATTAAAGCCGACATAATTATGATTGACAATATTAATAGTAGTATTGAATTCTTTGGTTTAATTCCTGTTTTTATAGCACCAAAAATTCCTAGTGGAATAAGAAAGTAGAACCACTCTTCCACTGACAAACTCCAAGCTTCGGGAAAAAAGCTAGGGTGAGGTGTGCTGAAATTTTGAATGAACAGTGAATATCTAACAAGATCTAGCGCATTGTCATTGTTGAAAACAACAAAAGAGAAAACAAGAACTAGGAAATAGCTGGGCAATGTTCTGAACCACCGTCGTTTCCAGAACTCCATCAACACAGGGCCGGTAACTGCCTCTGTTTCTACTGTCTTTATTAGAATTCCACCAATCAGAAATCCGCTTAATACAAAAAAAATCGATACCCCGTCAAGAACGGTTAACGCCATTATGTGTTTAATCATAGGGTTACTAAAAAAATCAATCCCGTGACCATACACAACAAAAAGTATCCCTAATGCCCTAAGGACATCTAGCCCATAAACCCTATTTTGAGAAAACTCAATTTTTAAGAGATTCATTTTTGTTCATTAATTGCAAAGTTGTGCAATTCCAAAAGGGTCTGGTTAGGGTTTTAATCTAATTGAAACTTCAATAAAACAACATAATATGAGACGGTTGCAGCATTCTGGCGTGATGTCAAGCTAAAGTAGAGCCTGTCCCAATCAACGCAAACGCCCTGTCCATCAGGGATAGCAGGATAAAACAATCCACTAAAGGAGGCATTTTTGCCTCCTTTAGTGGAAACAGATGCCTTATAATCTTGTCACTACACGAGAGCAAAGGCGTCCTATGAAAACTATCGCATTTCAAACTGAATTTCGTCCAGCACTTCCTGTTGTTTTCGGTGCAAAAGATTACCGTGAGTTCCGGGAGACGATTGAAGAGGTCGATCATTTTCTCACCGCAACGGGAATCGAGCATCGCATGCTCGTTGCCCATTTGAAATTTGCAGCTGAATCTTGCCCAGCAAACCAGCGTCCAAAATCTTACAAAACTTTGCGCCAGGCACTGCGGTACTCCATCCTGCTGGCGCTGACGGGGCTTTCGCACCGCGGTCTCTCACATCGCGTTGCAGACAGCACTCTTTTTCAGTGGTTTACTCATACCGCTGAGATCGACGGGGTTCGTCCGTCTTCCAAGAGCATCATTGAGCGATTTGAAAAGCTCTTTCCCTCCAAAGAGATTTCAGAACTGATCAATACCTGTAATAAGGCAGCCGCCGATCCGGCGGGCGCACAGGAGTTGCTCTATTCGGATATGCCGCTGAAGTTCGATGAGATCTTTGCTGACACGACCTGCGTGAAGAGCAATATCCATTTTCCTGTTGATTGGGTTCTGCTCCGCGATGCGACGCGGACTCTGCTCCAGGCTATTCAGCGGATCCGTTCTCAGGGGTTAAAGCACCGCATGGGCGATCCGAGAAAATTCATGCGGGACATGAACAAGCTCTGCATCGAGATGACCCATGTGCGCAAGAAGAAAGGCGCGAAGAAGATGCGTAAAGCCATCTTCCGGCGCATGAAGAGACTGATGAAGACCATCGAGAACCACGCCAGCAATTATTACCAACTGCTCGAATCACGCTGGGCTGAGACCGATTGGAGCGAGATCCAGGCTCAGGCACATCTCGACCGCATTCAGAACGTCCTCGACCAGCTTCCGCAGGCCGTCCATCAAGCGCATGAACGTCTTATCGGTGAACGCCGGGTTACGAACAAGGATAAGATCCTCAGCCTTTACGAGCCAGATGTCCATGTTCTGGTTCGTGGGAAAGCGGACGCCGAGGTTGAGTTCGGCAACGGCTTCTATCTTGCGGAACAGGCTGACGGATTGATCGTAGACTGGAGCTTCATGAAAGAGCAGCCAGTCAGCGACAATAAGCTGGTCGCGGACAGCATAACGCGCCTGACAAAAAACTACGGCATCCTCAAAAGCTATTCAGGGGATCGTGGCTTCGATGCTCAAAACAACCGGGATGAGTTAGCAGAGAAGAATATTGCCAACGGAATTTGCCCTCGTTCCGTTGTGCAGCTCAAAGAACGTCTTGAAGATCCATATTTCCGCCAATTGCAGACACGGCGTGGCAGCACCGAAGCCCGCATCAGTATTTTCAAAAACGCCTACCTTGGAACGCCCTTAAGAAGCAAAGGCTTCGAACACCGGAAGATTCGCATTGAATGGTGCATTCTCGCGCACAATCTCTGGAAGTTGGCACGCATAGCCGTGCAGCAACGAGACGCAACCGCGGAACAAAAAGAAGCCGCCTGACCGATCGAAGTCCAGTTCTGCACTCAACGGGGGGAGTCCGCCTAAAATCGATAGTAGTGCCCGAAAATTATCCCACATTCTTCAGAACGGCAGCTGGTAACCGTGTTCAAAACTTGCTGGACTTGCGGTGCCACTTGATGCTTAAAAATCGGCCTAATTGGGACAGGCTCTAAAGTAGTTTTGACAACCGAAAATTGACCACCTGTGATCACCGAATTTTAACCACCCTCGGAGGTTGAAAAATCAGTTCTGTAGAGGTCAACTATTCCCGGACAGCAGTTTAAGTTTTTCTTCTGCCGCACACGGTGAGACACCACCATTTTTTTGATGCGGTCGATACCAGTTGTAA
>SDWK01000227.1 GCA_004195335.1 Shewanella sp. | reverse complement strand
GGTTATCATTGAGCCGGGCATGATGCTATATTCTGACGAAAATGGTGTTGCTATATCGCCCAAGCCTTTAGACCTCACTTTCTTGCTTTAAATTTTTAACCCAATTCAGATGGAACCTGTTATGAAAATATTGAAATGGCTTTTCGTTGTATTTTTTATTCTCATCATTTCATTAGCGGCATATTTAACGCTAGTGTTTGATCCTAATGATTTTAAACCTCAGCTGGTCGATGCGGTAAAAGATAACACCGGGCGAGACCTTGTGGTCGCTGATAAATTATCATGGACATTTTTCCCATCGATTGGGATAAGACTGTCCAACGTTTCTTTGTCAAATCCATCGGGGTTTGATATGGCCTCTATGTTGGAAGTCAATGAGATTATCGCTGAGGTTGCATTGATGCCTCTGTTCAGTAAACAAGTTGAGATTGCTCAGTTGAATGTCGATGGCCTGACCGTGAATATGGAAACGCGCATAAATGGTCAAACAAGTTTCGATGGTCTTGAGGGCAGCAAGAGTGTAGATAAGCCAGCAGCCGAATCGAGTTCTAAATCTGGTAATAGTCTGGCAGGTTTGAATATCGGTGGCGTAGCCATTACGAATACAAAAATCCGAATGTTGGATGAAAAGACAGGGACAGAGCAGCTGTTTATTTTAGAGAAGTTAACGCTGGGCCGATTTACATTAGGGGAGTTCGCGTCATTGGAGTATCAGTTTAATGCTGAGCTTCCAGATATGTCCCTTTCAAGTCATGGCGAAGGCATGGTTAAAGTAGACGCTGCTATGCAGGCGATTGAACTAAAAGATCTCAAGATCCGTAATTCTGTTGCAGGAGAAGGGATACCTAATAAAAAGTTAGATATAAACCTACTGACTCAGGTATCGGTAGCGTTAGATAAAAAACGACTAAAACTGTCTTTAGAAGAGTTCACAGCCGATCAAATACAGGCGAAAGGAAAGATTAGTGTTGCCTACGGTGGAAAGGTCCCCAATATTGACGGCCAGTTAAGCTTCGGTGAGATCGATTTAGATAAATTTATGCCTTCAAGCGATGCTCCGAGTGATGATGACGGGAAAGAGCAGGAATCTACGTCGACATCGACTCAAGAGCCTGATCTGTCGGCGCTGAAATTAGTGAACCTTAAACTGGATGTAACGGCCGAGTCGATAAAGGTTGCCAATATGCTCACCAGTAATTGGGTGATGAATCTTGCGTTAAAAGATGGCGTATTAAATCTGAGTAAACTTAACGCCGACCTCTACAAAGGCAAACTGTCCGTTAAAGCTCAAGTCGATGCACGAAAATCTGTACCGAGTTACAATTTTGAAGAATCGGTGGAAAAAGTCCAGATCCGTGAACTGTTGAAAGATGCAGCCGATATCGACCTTTTAGCCGGAACGGCAAACTTTACCGTGAAAGGCAAAGGGCGAAGCTTAATAACGGCGAAGATGAAGAAAAACCTTGCCGCAAAAGGTAAATTTGAAGTGTTAGATGGTGCGTTATACGGTGTGAATATTCCTCAGATGTTAAGGGATGCTCAAGCCAAGTTGAGTGGTGATCTGTCCTCTACAACGAACGTTGAGAAAAAAACCGATTTTACCAGCTTAACAGGCAGCTTCAATCTCGTTAATGGTATCGCCTCAAATCCTGATCTACTCATGTCTTCGCCACTGATCCGTTTGTCAGGTGCCGGAACGGCCAATATTGTCACAGAAGATTTAGATTATTCTCTAATCACCTCTGTCGTCGGCTCTCTCGAGGGGCAAGGTGGGGGAGAACGGGAAGCATTACACGGAGTCGAAATTCCTTTTGCTATCTCTGGCACATTCTCTGAGCCAAAATTTGCTCTCGATACTGATGCCCTGTTTGATGCTAAGCTGAAACAAGAGACTGAAAAAGTGAAAGATAAAATAAAAGATAGTCTCTTCAAGAAACTGGGTGGATTTTAATGAACAAGTTATTACTCCTATCTCTTGGTGGACTAATGTTAACGGCCTGCTCTCAGGGGACGAATAAGGAAGTCATCTCGGAAAAAGCCATCTCAGAAAAAGAGATAGCCGAGAAAGTGAATACAAGTGCGGTACAGGTACCTGCGAATCTGGAGTTGCGAGATGACAAATTAATCCAAAAGAAGGTTGAGCCAAATGATGCGGTACAAACAGGCTTGTTAACGGGTGAGCTGCAAGTGACGCCTGATAATGGTTTGAGTGTCTTGTTGTCGATCACTAATAATCAAGCCTATGGCGTGCTCATTCAATATCGCTCGGGAATGACCGCCGACATACAAATAAGGGATCCACAAGGTGAAAAAGTGTGGGCCTGGTCAGATGATATGATGTTTACTCAAGCATTGAGAGACACCTCTATAGCATCGGGTCAAATGATTAAACAGCAATTTACAGTGCCAGAAAGTGTGCTTAGTCAGCTTAAGGGGCGTGGTTATTCGCTGGTTGCAACCTATGTGGGTCATGCGACTGAGTCCAAGCAAGTCGCTATGACTGATGTCACTGTGTTACTCGACCCTTATATCAATTAATGGTGTCTGCTTTAATTTAATGTCTGAAAAAGAAAGTATAAAAAGGCCAGTGTCTTTGTGGATACAGGCCTTCTCTTTGTTAGTTATCAAACTGTTTAACCAACTCTAATTGCCTGCTGCTTTGCGCCGTGACCTCTCGGCTGCAGATTGCAGCGTGTTCGCAGTTTTTACTGAAGGTATTCGTGCCCGTTTCAAGTTCCATTGCACTGGCATAGACTTGATTTATCACGGTGGACTGCTCTTCTGCTGCAACGGCAATCTGTTCACCGTTGGCTTCCATCTGGTGCAGAGCCTCACTGACAGATTGAAGACTGTCGGATAACATCTGATCTGATTCAACACTTTTTGATGTTAACTGGTGACTCTGCTGCATCTGACCGACGGCCTTAGCCGTTGTGTCACTCAAGGTGTCTATGATGGATTGAATTTCTTGAGCTGATGTCTGTGAGTGGTTAGCCAGATTTCGCACTTCGTCGGCAACCACGGCAAAGCCACGTCCGGCTTCACCGGCACGTGCTGCTTCAATTGCCGCATTGAGTGCGAGCAGGTTTGTTTGCTGGGCTAGACTATCTATCACCTCCAAAACCGACTTAACTTTGATGCATTGCAACTCGAGTGCTGAAATTGACTGTTGAGAGTCAGTCAACAGGCCGGTAATTTGTGACGTGGTTTGCTGACTCGTTTGTAATGCAGATTGGGTCATTTGAATTTTTGTAACCAGTGATGAGATCTCATCGGCTGAGCTGGTCGTACTTTGAGCTATGTCATTAACCGCTTCATTCATTTGGCCAATGGCGACCACGACTTGTTCAAGGTTCGATGACTGCACAACTAAATGAGTTTGATTGGATTGGTTCTGTTGGTCGTGCTCTTCCATGCTTTCTTGTAGCTCTTCTGAGCTGTCTTTTACGCGACCAAGAATGGCCAAGTTTTCTGCTTTTTGCATCCTTAAACTTAACTCAAGATGGGACAACTCATCTTGGTAGCCTGTGTAGATAATTTGGCTCAGTGCATTATCATGAACCGTTTTGCTTATGCTCATCAGATAATTAAGCCGATTGTTTAATCGGCTTAAAGGTAGCATAAAACTGATCAGGGCAAGGGCGCCTATCCCAAGGGCAATTGGCACAGAGGATAATGTGGCCAAATAAAGCATCACAGACGAGAATCCCCAGCTCAGACCTAAGGATTGAACGATGGACAGACGGTTTTTAGGCTTAATTGATTTACCTGCATTGATGGCATCGTAACAGGATTGTGCTCTGGCTTTTAATCGCGGTTCAGGTTTGGTTCTGACAGATTGATACTCGGATATTTTACCTTGGTGTTTTATCGGTGTAACGAAAGCATTGACCCAATAATATCGACCGTCTTTGCAACGATTTTTGACCAGCCCCATCCAGGATTTGCCGCCTTGCACCGTTTGCCATAGATCTTTAAATGCCGCTTTGGGCATATCTGGATGTCTGATGATGTTATGTGGTTTACCGATCAGCTCTGATTTTTCATAACCACAAGTCTGCATGAAATCACGGTTCACGTGGGTGATGTGACTATTGAGATCCGTTGTCGATAGAATTTTGAAACTGTCTGGATAGGTAACTTCGTGTTGTGACTGGCGTTGATTGTCCATAATATCGGTATCTAAGTTTATTCAAGTTTTTATTTTGGAGGATTATTGGGCAATGAATAAAATTAAACTGTGATAATTAGCAACTTATAAGGTTTATTTAAAATGTATTTTTTAGTCTTGTGATGGAGTTCGCAATGAAAAGATTAGTGTGTTAGGGAAATGTAAGACTGCAGCCAGAGGTGCTGCAGTCTTATCTGAGGAGTCATCTTGATTAGCTGAAACAGGGGAAACCTGATGCAGGTTTAAGCCCGGACATCGGTGACATTTACGTGCAACTTTAACTTTTGTCCCGGTTGAATGTATTTGCTGTTTTCGAGTGAGTTCCAACGCACGAGATCGTTGATTCTGACTTTAAATTTTGACGCTATACGGGCAAGGGAATCTCCCGAACGTACAGTGTAATTGACCGTACGTGTAATACCTGATGAACGCTGTTTACTGTTTCCAGTCCAAATGGCGAGCTTTTGGCCGATTTTGAGTTGATCTTTAGGTGCCATGCTGTTCCAGCTGGCGAGTTGAGAGACCTTAACTTTATGGGCTTTGGCTATTTTCCACAGGGAGTCACCTGAGCGGACTTTATAGGTGATCTTTTGGCTGCCACGTTTAATATTTTGTTTTGAGAGCTTTCTCTGCTTTAAAGAGAGAGCATATTGATCTGGATTCTTGGCTGCAACAGGGATCAACAGATGCTTGCCGGCAATAATGGTATTTCCCTTGATATCGTTAACCGCGCGCAGTGCAGAGGGAGTGGTTCGATATCGTTTAGCGATAAGTCCTAAGCTATCTCCGGATTTTATCTGATAACGTTCCCAGTTTAGTCTCTCCTTGGCATCCGTTTCAGCCAAAGCAAGGTTGAACCCTAATACTCTGTCAACCGGTAGAACCAAATTATGAGGTCCTTCAGGCGCCGTTGACCAGCGATTATATCCGGGATTGAGTTTTTGTAATTCAGAGATAGTCATGTTGGCGAAGCCAGCAGCAAGAGCTAAATCGATCTGACCCTTTACATTGACCACTTCAATAATAGGTTCATTATCAATCGGAGTTAGCTGAATGCCATATTTCTCTGCATTTTTGATAACATCGGCTAAAGCTAGAAGCTGTGGAACGTATCGCTCTGTTTCCGTTGGCAGATCCAATGACCAAAAGTCAGTTGGTATTCCTTTCTTCTTGTTTCTTTTAACAGCATTTCTAACACGGCCTTCACCTGTGTTGTAGGCTGCAATGGCGTAGAGCCAATTTCCATGGGTTTTCTTATACAGATATTCGAGCATATCTAACGCTGCCACTGTTGCGGCCGGAACATCCCGACGTCCGTCATACCACCAGTTCATCTGCAGACCAAAATGCTTCGCCATAGGGGAGGTAAATTGCCACAAACCCGAGGCTGCACCATGGGAGTAGGCAAAAGGATCGAATGCACTTTCTACAATGGGTAACAGGGCCAGTTCGATGGGAAGATCGCGTTTTTCGATTTCATCGACAATCAGGTAGAGAAAAGGTGTGGCTCTTGCTGATACTCTGGCAAGGTGTTGGGGATGTTTGATATACCAATCCCGGTATTGCTTAACTAATTTATGTTCAGGGACTGGCAGAGCCAACCCAAGCCGGATCCGTTCCCAGACATCGGTGACCGCAACCACTTCTATTTGTGAAGTCTTGCCAGACTCTTCAACAATCACTGTAGAGACTGGGGGGGTGATGTTTTTGCTTTGAGTGACTTCGGTGGCCGGAGGGGAAAATGACTGGCAGGCCGAAAGCAGGGAGAGACTCCCTGCTAGTACTATAGTTTGTATGCGCATTAAAAAATATTCCTTAATTCCGTCCCTCTGTTTTTGAATCATAATAAAACGGGGACTTATTTAGCGCATCATTCTAATTTATTTTTTAGAAGTTGTCTTTCCATTGTCTGAGAAGCCCGAAAACGGTGACATTATCTGAGTGTTCAACCTCGAATTGACCGCAAACTGAGCTCTGGATCGCCTGAGTATGGCTGCGCAGGAAAGGATTGATTTTGAGCTCCAGCCCAATGCTTGATGGAAGAGTAGGCTTTCCAAGCTGTCGTTGGGCAAGACAGTAAGCATTATGAGCGGCTAAAGGTGTATTTTCCGTGTCGACAGCGAGGGCAAATTTAAGGTTTGAAAGTGTGTATTCATGAGCGCAATACACCTGAGTATTGACGTCCAATTTGGCTAACTTTTGCAGAGAATGGTACATCTGCTCAGGCGTTCCTTCAAATATTCTGCCGCACCCTCCGCTAAAAAGCGTGTCACCGCAAAATAGGTGGTTTTCAATCAAATAGGCTATATGGCCTAAGGTGTGCCCTGGGACGGAGATAATCTTCGCCTTCGATGCGAGTTTTGACAGTGTGATCTCTGATTGGGCCGATATGGGAGTCTTGATATGGTCGATATTTTCATTAGCAGGGCCAAAAATTTCTAATTCACGATCTGCATACTCAATGAGTCTTTTAATTCCTCCAGTATGGTCTTGATGATGGTGGGTGATTAATACGCCCGCCAAGACCTGTTTATATTCTTCCAAATGCCGTATGACGGCCTCTGCATCACCTGGGTCGACGACATAAACAAAAGAGTCTGATGCTTGGGAGATGACCCAGATATAATTATCATCAAACGCGGATATTGGCGTAATGGTTAGGCTACCAGAGCTGGCTTGTGATATTTGCGATTCTGTATCTTGCATACTGAGATCCCGATTCAAACAAAAAATTGTACTGTGGTGAGTTTACTTAGCAATGCTATTGCTTGTATAGCGCTTTAACGCTTTAATAGTTTTATCTTTAATATTGTTTTATCTGATATTTACATCAGTATTTTACCCGATCACCTCATTTAAGTTGCTAGTTGAGTGATCCACAGGAGTTAACATTGTCAGTTAATCCCAGGCCACCGCTACCCGAGCAATGGTCCCAATTGCCTAATGGCGATACCATTAAGCTTCATATTGAAAAAAAGCTAGCTCCCTGGTGGCCTAAGGTTTTTGGTTATCACATGTTGAGTCTGGGGGCGTTGAGTGCAGAGCTTGATATGCCAGGGTTGCCTATTGGCAGACGTTTTTCTCTTTTTGATGGTGATGGCGCTGCACTTAAAGCCGATTTTAGCGAATTACCGATACAAAACGGGGTGATCGATGCAGTGGTGATGAATATGCTGCTTGAGTTTGAGCCAAATCCATACAAATTACTGCGTGAAACTGACCGTGTTTTGATATCGGGAGGGTATCTGTTTATCATTGGCTTCAACCCGCTTAGTCCCGCTTTTATCGGTAAGATGATACCGAAAAAGCAAGATGAATTTCCCTGGTGTGGCCGTTTTTTCATGCCTTCAAGGGTAAAGGATTGGCTTGGGTTACTTGGATACCGGGTCGTTTGTGATGAGCGTTTGTTATATCACCATATGTTAAGTGATATTAATCAAGACAGTATTTGGCAACATGCTTTAAAGGCATGGTTGCCCGGTTCCGGCAGTTTATATCTTATCGTTGCCAGAAAACTGGAGTCTCCGTTGACGCCTATTCATGAAAAGCGAAAAATAAGGCAGCCTAAGTGGACCACTGCGCCGAGTGCCGGGCGAACGGGACATCATTCGAAGCAAAAAAGTTAGCTTGGGTGGAATGAGTATTCAAATATTGTCATGTACACCAAACTGTTAACACCGTTTGGTGTACAAATCATTATCAAGTAAATTGTAGAATAGAAGAAGATGCGAATAACATTAAAACAGCTAACAATTTTTGAAGCGGTAGCGCGAAGTGGGCAAGTTGCCCGTGCAGCTGAAATGGTTAACTTATCAGCGCCTGCAACTTCGATGGCATTAGCGGAACTCGAGAGTCAATTAGATGCTAGATTATTTGAGAGAGTGGGTAACCGGTTAAGGCTTAACTCTCAGGGCAGTTTATTACTGCCTTTAGCGACGGAAGCACTCCAAAAATTTAATCAAATAGAGCATCTTTTTTCTTCTCCGGAAGCGGAACTCAGTGGCACATTAAACGTCAGTGCCAGTTCTACAATTGGTAATTATTTGATGGCCAAAAGTTCGGTTGCATTTTGTCAGCAACATACCAGTGCACTTGTGGACCTCGATATTACGAATACGCAAGCAGTGATTAAGTCAGTGCTCGAATTTCGCAGTGAAGTTGGATTTATTGAGGGCCAATGTCTGGACAGTCGAATTAGAGTTGAGGCATGGCACAAGGATAAATTATTGGTATTTTGTCACCCGGCGCACCCTTTGGCTGGCCAAAGAGTATCGCCACAAGCATTGGAGGGCCAGCCTTGGGTGATGAGAGAAGAGGGATCTGGCACTCGAGATTATTTTGTCAGTTCCGCTCAAATGCTGGGTATGCAGCCCATCGAGAAATTTAACTTCTCAACCCCTGATGCCATCAAGCAAGCGGTAAAACAGGGCGCGGGATTGGCCGTACTGTCAGAGCTTACACTCGAGAAAGAGGTAAACCGAAAAGAGTTGGCGATTATTGAAGTTGAAGGGTTGGAGCTGGAGCGTCAGTTTTATCGAATTTATCACAAGAGTCGAAAGTCGACACCTTTGTGTGATGCCTTTATTGACTTTTGTAAGAGCTTTATCAATGTGACATCTTAATAACCATAGATGTTACGCTTGATAGCCAACATCTTCCTGGTTAGGCTTTGCTTCTGCGGCTTGTCTGGCTAAGGTGTCGCAGCGTTCATTTTCGACATGTCCGGCATGACCCTTAACCCAGCGCCAGTCAATCTCATGACCAAGACTCGCCTGATCTAAGCGTTTCCACAGGTCGACATTTTTGACTGGCTGTTTACTTGAGGTGATCCAGCCTTTTTTCTTCCAGCCATGGATCCATTGAGTGATCCCTTGCCGCATATATTGGCTGTCACTGGTTAGCACGATTTTACAGGGGACTTTTAGCGCTTCCAATGCAATTATAGGGGCCAATAATTCCATGCGATTGTTGGTGGTTAACAGAAAACCGTCAGCGATCTCTTTGGTATGTTGCTTGTATCTCATCACCACACCATAGCCACCAGGACCAGGATTTCCTAAGCAAGAGCCATCAGTAAATATAGAGAGCTGTTTCATACCAATCATCAAGTTGCTACCATAGTCAAATCCTTGGGCGAGTATACCCAAAAACTTAATAAGTGCTATTAATCTTATGAATATCGTTTCAAGTGCAAAACGTCAGGTTATTCTGGATACAGAAACCACAGGTATGAACCAAGGGGTAGGTGCCATCTACCTTGGACACCGTATCATCGAAATTGGTTGTGTGGAGGTGATTAATCGTCGTCTAACTGGTCGGCATTACCACGAATACATTAATCCTCAACAGATCATTGATGAAGAAGCGATTCAAGTTCATGGTATTACCAATGAATATGTCGCGAATAAACCTAAGTTTGCCGAGATTTCACAAAGTTTTATCGAGTTTATTGATGGCGCCGAAGTGGTGGCACATAACGCGAGTTTCGATGTCAACTTTATGGATCACGAGTTTTCTTTGTTGCATCCAAAAGGTCCGAAGACGGCCGATATCTGTCCTATTCTAGATACACTGGAAATAGCAAAGTTTTTACATCCGGGGCAGAAAAATAACCTGAATGCCTTGTGTAAGCGTTATGGTATCGATAACTCTCGGCGAGAACTTCACGGCGCTTTACTCGATGCTGAGATCTTAGCCGACGTTTATCTAATGATGACGGGTGGGCAGACTAAGTTTAATCTATCCAGCGAAAAAGCGGGAGAAGAGGGGGGCGGTATTGTTCGTTTAAGTCGTAATAGCGCAAATCTTAAAGTGATCAGGGCATCGGCCGATGAACTAACTAAGCATGAAGAAAGATTAGATTTAGTTGCAAAATCAGGACAATGTATTTGGCGAGGATAGACGTCACTTTATGACTTTAATCAAGAGCAAGAATAAAATCGTTGGCATACTAGTTGCGCTTTGTATTGGTTTGAGCGGTATGGCTATTGCCGCTGTTGTACCTTCACAGCACGCAAGTGAGCTAAAAAATCGTTTTCGAATCGATCACATGGTCGATAGCCTGACGTTAATCATTCAGCGTAAGTATGGAAGCGGGCCCGTTGTTATCGTATTACCCGACGGGAGTAAGTGGTTCGCCAGTCGCCACCCTGAACATGTCCAATGGGTTGAAGGCCTCAGTGGTGATATTGTTACCATCGAGAAACCTTTGCCGGGACCATGGCAATTACTTGGGCGTGTCGTTCCAGGTTCAACAATAGAAAAAGTCTCAAAATTAGATATTACTGTCGAGCCCTTTCCGCAACCCTTGTTTCAAGGGGAGCGCCTAAAGGTGACGGCTCAGCTATTGGGTGATGAACAGCGTATCAGAATGCCGGGTTTAGATTACCTAGTTGAGTGGACAGCGAAATTTATCAGTGAACATCAGGTTGGTGAAGAAAATTTCGCGACCGGTAATATTGTTGTTGGTTCCTATAAAGACAATGGGGAAGGGTTAGATGAACGTCCCGATGATGGTTTGTTCACCGGGAGAATAAACTTAACTCAAGCTTGGGGAACGTACGATCTCCTCGTAAATGCAAGAAATAATATTTTTTCCAGGGATTTCCATCAAACGTTTGTGTTATCTCCTATCCCCATAATTGTAGATGTCATCGAACCCGAAGATCCACTAAAGGAAAGATGGAAGTTGCTTGTTAAGGTCAATGACGAGGCTGTGAAGTTAGACGAGACACATTTAGATTTTGAATTAGTAGGACCGGCAGGACTACAACTTCCTGTCACCATCAATGGTCTTGAAGCTACAGAAAGCGAGTTGTTATTGCCTACAGTTACGGACTTTGGCAGTTATCGGATTAAAGGTGTCGCGGCAACGACCACACTGAATGGAAGAGAGATTTTACTCACTATGCCTGAGCGCTTCTTCAATTTGATTAAGCCACCGGAACCACCACCAACAGCCGAAGAGTTAGCGGCTATTGCGGCGAAGAAAGAGGCTATTGCCGAAAAGAAGGCCAAGGATGACGCAGTTTTTTGGATCATATTGGTTAATAGTGGGTTATTAGTCTTCGGTATTTTATCTTTACTTATCTGGCGTAAGCGTCGCAACTTGAAAGAGGCATTAGCGGCAACTCAGTTACGTTTAGATGAAGAAAAGGCAAAGCAGAAGGATATTGGTCCGGCGTTAGATGAGATAGATTTAACCATGCCGGAAGATCCTCATTTGTAAATCAAACTATTCTGTTTGAAAAAGCAGCGATTACATTTGAATCGCTGCTTTTTTAGCTAATCAGTTTAACTCTTAAAAAAATTGATTGACGAGACCTACTGACCTATATATTATTCACCGCAACTTGATGTGGAGCGGTAGTTCAGTTGGTTAGAATACCGGCCTGTCACGCCGGGGGTCGCGAGTTCGAGTCTCGTCCGCTCCGCCAATCAAGTTACTAAATTTAGTTTTATTGTTAGTGACATAACGATGAAACAGCTGTAAAGCAATAAGTTTAGGAGCGGTAGTTC
>SDWK01000944.1 GCA_004195335.1 Shewanella sp. | reverse complement strand
GGAGACGTACGAAAAAAATCAGTCCAAATATTTAACCTGCTGATTTTGCACAGGTTGTTATTTTTCTTGACGGCCGCAATATAGAATGTCCCCCTGCCCTTTTCATCATGGGCTTTTAACTTGACTATGGGTTTTCAGGGAGACAAGATGTCCAAAACAATTCCCGCCGTAACCGGAGAACAAAATGACAGCAGAAATGGCAAAAAACATTATCCAGCTATCCATTAACCGTTATGGCAGAGAAAAAATTGCCGAGCATCTTGACGTACATCCGAGAACAATCAAACGGTGGGAAGACGGAACAACCAACGTACCAAAGGGTAACCTCATTGCCCTTGAGCAGCTTTCACTCTATTACAACCCAAATGCCGCGATCACCGGAGACTTTACCTTTATTGACCTGTTTGCTGGTATCGGTGGAATTCGCAAGGGCTTTGAGGCCCATAACGGACAGTGCCTAATGACCTGCGAGTGGGACAGTTATTCGAGAAAAACCTACGAGGCCAACTTTCCGACAGAACCGAATCACACTTTCATATGCGACATTACCTCAATTATCCGCAGCGAAGAGGAAATTATAAAGTTCGTTCCAAAGCATGATGCTCTGCTGGCCGGCTTCCCATGTCAGCCCTTCTCTATTGCTGGCGTTTCCAAGAAAAACTCACTTGGGAGGGCCCACGGATTTGCCTGTCAGGATCAGGGTAACCTCTTTTTCAATGTTGCCGATATTTTAAGAGTACGACGTCCACCGGCCTTTTTACTCGAAAACGTCAAAAACCTGCAAAGTCATGACAAGGGCAAAACCTTCCGGATCATAATGGAGACACTGGAAGATGTTTTGGGATACAAGGTTTTTTACAAAGTCATTGATGCTAAAGGAATAGTCCCTCAACACCGGGAACGAATCTTTATTGTCGGTTTTGATGGAGAAACAGACTTTACCTGGGATGATCTGGAACTCCCCTTCCCCGACAACAAAAAAATGAAACATATTCTGCATCCGGGAAACGGAGCAGAACAAACGGAAGAACCTTACACCGTAGATACAAATGCGAGGGTCAACCCAAAGTACACACTTAGCGATAAGCTCTGGGATTATCTGCAGGCATATGCTCGTAAACATAAGGAGTTGGGGAATGGGTTTGGCTTTGGTCTGGTTGGTCCAGAAAATACATCAAGGACCCTTTCAGCCAGATATTATAAAGACGGTTCCGAGATTCTTGTCTCACGTGGCGAAGGTAATAATCCCAGAAGACTGACTCCCCGAGAGTGCGCGAGACTCATGGGTTTTGGTGACAACTTCAAAATACCTGTCTCTGACACCAGAGCTTATAAGCAGTTTGGAAATTGTGTGGTTACAACCCTGATAGAAGAAATTGCCAGAATCATGAAGCCACATATTCTGGGACTCACTAACCGACAGGTAGATCAGAAGCAACGCGTTACCACTTATGACTGACATTGTTAACAAGGAAACCCGCAGCCGGATGATGTCCGGGATTAAAGGCAAAAATACCAACCCAGAACTTGTTATACGCAAGGCACTTTTTGCCAAAGGTTTCCGCTACCGGTTGCATGATAATAAACTTCCGGGAAAACCCGATTTGGTTTTCCCGAAGTATAATGCTGTAATTTTCGTTCATGGTTGCTTCTGGCATGCTCACGATTGCCGTCTTTTCAAGTGGCCCTCGACAAACGAAGACTTCTGGAGAACAAAAATTAGTCGCAATACAGAAGTAGATGAACAAAACCGTTCAAGCCTTCGTGACAAAGGATGGCGAGTTCTTGAAGTTTGGGAGTGTGCCCTGAAGGGAAGTAAGAAACTTGAATTCGACAATTTAATAGATCTTGTTACTGTTTGGCTCCAAAGTGAGTCAACTCAGTTTTCTACTATTGCAGGGGGGAAATAACCACGATGAAACTGGGTGCTCTTTCAGAATATTTTGAGGGTGTTACTACCAAGTACTTAAGTGCGGTAGAAGCACAACCGGAATGTTCAAATCAACATGAATTCAATGGCGTAAAAGAGCTGAAATGCCTGTTCGGCACCGAACGGTTAACGGCTAAGGCAGATTTTATCTACCTCGGTGAAGACTCAGACCAAACAGAACGGTTTGAAGGCTTTCTGACTTGGTATGACGCAAGGGAAAGACACCCCAAGCGTTCTGAATACAGACTCTACTTTCCATCTAATCCAGTTACCGACCAGGCGTCTGCCGGCGATCTTATTCTCTTTGGTAAAAGAACAAACGGCCATATTCTTGTTCTTATTGCAAAAGCAAAAAGCACATCAGAAAACCAGTTGCTCTGGCTCTTTGGCCTGACGTCACCAGGTCCGGAAGTTTTATTCAAAGAGGTTGAAGACACACAGATTGGTTTTGTAGAGCAAGCAGTCCTGGAACATCTGGATATTGAAATTGTTGATACAGATGATCAGTACCTTGATCTTCTGCTTGAAAAGTTCAACGGTACTTTCCCGACCACACGCATTTTCTCTGCATTTTCCCGCGAAACCTGTGGGGAAGTAGATTCTATTGCTCTGCCTGATGCCACCTTGGTTGAATGGCTAGGTCACGAAGAAAGGTTATTCAGATGTCTGGAACGTCATATTGTCTCTCAACGCCTTCGGGAGGGATTTAATGACGATGTCGATCAATTTATTTCTTTCTCACTAAGTGTTCATAACCGCAGAAAATCCAGAGCTGGTCATTCCTTGGAAAACCATCTTTTACAAATTTTTCTGGACAACAATCTGATATTCGATCATGGCGCAACAACTGAAAACAGATCAAAACCTGACTTTCTTTTCCCCGGACAAAAACCTTATCACTCAGGAGAATTCCCAGACTCGCACCTTACGATGCTTGGCGTCAAAACCACCTGTAAGGACCGTTGGAGACAAGTACTTACAGAGGCAGATAAGATCCCACTAAAGCACCTCCTGACACTGGAGCCTGGTATTAGCGAACACCAGACCAATGAGATGAAATCTCAACAACTGCAGCTTGTCATCCCGAATACTATTTTGGATAGTTTTTCGACAGATCAGCAAAAATGGCTGATAGATGTTGATAGCTTTATCTCAGTTGTCCGGTATAAACAGTCAAAAAGTAGCTACAAACTTTGATCCCTGGCACTAATTAAAATGGACCGGCGCAGATCCTGGCGGTGGTCAGTTTCTGACCCTGATGGTTCTTTGAATTTTGCTGATGAAATTCAAGAAAGGGGTCAAGTCTGCCGTTGGCTTTTGGCGCCGCCAATGACATCGCTAACCACATTCAAATTCATCGTCAATCGGCACCCCCGCAGGCTTCAACTTCTTAAAACTCCTGCGTGGTACACTCGCCGGATCAAAACGAAATACGTTCCTATCAACCTGGCGCCTCAGGGTGATATCCACATAGGTGGTTTGATTCGCCACAATGAGATCCTCATAAGACGCGCCATCCGATCTGAACTCACCGGCAAAGTAATAAGAGAAACCACTTGAGGGTCGCGCAACGATGCGGATGCCGAACCGGCCGTCCTTGATCTGGTTCATCTTGTCGACGTTGAGGTAGTAGACTAGGTTATGCGTGGCGGCGTTGATCTGCCGATCCATGAAGAAGCCCTTAGGCAACTGCTTGGGGTGGTAGTTGCGGCCGGAG
>SDWK01000691.1 GCA_004195335.1 Shewanella sp. | reverse complement strand
CGTTTGATGAAATCGTTACGATAGGTTCACCATGAGTGAATATATAATCACGATTTTCTTCAATCAATCCATCACCCGTTTTATCTGTGGGAAAAATTAATGAGTTGCAAAGTGAATCGAAAGCAATAACTTTATCCCTTGGTGACAGTCCACTATGTGGATTAAGGACGATTCGAGTTAACAAGTTAGCTTTGTTTTCTACAGAGGATTCAACACGGTTGTAATGTTGATATTGTTGTAGTTTTGAAAAATCCTTCCCAAAAATCCATTCCGCTAACCTTCGAGCACTCTTTGGTATATGAGAAAAGACTTCAAAACAAAAAACCAAGGTTTCTTGCCAGCGAACATCCCCGCTCCATCTATTTATGCTATCAGCAGTGACACGATCATCACTCCCTGGATATGACTGCCCGCCTCGTTGTGCGATAACCCAGTCTGGGTCACTTAAATGTTCCTCTAAGTACAAAGCGGCAAAGTATTCCTGAAATGACAAATGTAAAAATGAAAAAAGATTCTCGCCGCGCGGTAGAAGTAAGCCACTTCGGCGGGCGATCCAATTCAAATATTCGTCAGCAAATTGCTCGTCTTTGTGATACCCAGAGAGCTCCATTGCTTGCTGTATCCAAGTCAATACCTGCACTCGATCCACCAGTAGCTCGTTCTCTTTAACGCGGAGGCTGGGACTAGTACCAGTGTCCCTTAATAGCTGCATCTCGAAACCAATACGTGCAAGCCAGCGGCGTTTTTCTTTCCAAGGATACGGGTCTTGTTCCAGATGCCTTGAACGGTCAATGGATTCTAGGTAACCTTCCGAAATCAGGTCATATAGAAGCGCACGACCATCTGGAAGTTGCGAACGAACGCGATAAACAAGCGCCATAAGAGTCAGGAGTTGCGGGGTGCGAGCCAGACGTAAGGTTGTTGAGTTTGCAAGAATTGCTTTAATAAAATCGTCAGCATCAGTACTGACACCTTGGCGAAAAGTACGCAATCGATACCAATTCTTAGCAAACGCAGCAATTTGTTGGTCGTCAAAAGGCATTGTATAGACGAGAGATGCCCGTTCATTTTTAATTTTAATGTCTTCTATTTTGACTGTAAGGTGATGCGACTCGTCTTGCGCCAAACGGCAAGTATCACTGGCAACAGAGTTAGCTTCGATTACACCCTCGAAATTTATTTGTTGATCTAATGTGTCACGTTCAGCATGAACAATTTTTCTTATCTCCACTTCTTTGTCAATCGGACAGTCATCGTAACCAACTATACGGCAACTGGTGACGAAATAGCTTAAAGGATACTTATCGAAACCATCCCATAGAGCAGTCCGTACCTTTTCCTGGAGTTCGCTAGGCACTTCATCAAAACCATCAATTAAGACCATCACCTTGCCTTTTTGAAGGCAAGTGGTCAGCAAGTTTTTTTTATCCTTAATTTGTTTAGCAACAGGCCGTTTTAAAAACGCGTCGAGGAGACTATTAAAATCGGTAACATTGCTCAGTTCGAGCTCTCGTAGGACTAAGGGGATTGGAAATACATCGCTCAGCCACTTCGGCGTACCACCTACACGGCCCGAGACAAGTAACCATGCTAACCAATTCAATAAGGTGGTCTTCCCTCCACCGGGATCACCCAGAACAACTAAGCGCCTCGCTTCTTTAAGAATAGTGAAGACATCAGTACCTTCCGACCAGTGCCCTACCTGATCATCAGGTGATACTCTTTGCTTTGACAGCAACGGGGAAACGAAAAGGCTATCTATTGGAGTATCAGGATTGTCCTGAATGGAAGGGAGCCCGAGAAAGCGTATGTATCCATGCCAGTCTCGGATATCGTCTAAGTAAGGGCGAAGATCTGGATTTGCCATAGGATTGAGTACATTCATTGAGCATCCTCAAATCGCAGTAAAGCGCTAAAGTCGGTAGGTGTCGTATTATTCAAAGTCAACTGCAAGAGCGGAGCTATCCAGAATATTCCTGGTGCAGATGGGTCAGGGAAAGCCCCCGCGAATGTTTTCGATGGTGTTACGCTATGACTATTACTTACTATCGCTGTAGTTGGCAAAATCAAACCATGAAAAAAGGTGTTTGCATCTTCTTCAGGAACCCCGTTATTGACCCATGCTTTTAGAATGGTAAAAAAATTCGGGTCATGGTGCCAGCGTTGAAAAAGAGAGGAATGGAATTGATATATATAAGCCACGACTAATGCACTTAAAGCTTCACTAGTATTAAATGACGTTTCTGGAGGATTTACCTTCGGCCACATTCGGTTAAGCAGATTCGCAAGTGCTTTCAGCCGGCGGGGATTAGGAGGAAGGAATGACGTCTTGATACTAGCCTCCGTAACAAGGATAGCATTCCCTAGTTCATCTAAATCATCGGTGAGCCATTCGGTCAACAATTTCGCTGGTGATTTTGGCAAAGGTAAGCGCCAAATATTAGCACACATCTTTTCTAGATATGCTTCTGCTCGCAATCGTGTGTCACCATTATTACTTTCCGACCCCATCTCTTTGCTGATAGCTTCCGTGACAATTTGTTGATTCATCCCTATGACGAATACACAATTGGGGAGTATGAGGTAATTTTTCAAACCTTCCAGTAGACGGTAGGCTGCCTTTGGATTACAGCGGTCAATATCATCAATGAAAATCACCAGCCGTGGAGAAGGGCCCGTCCTCTTGCTTGGAAGTAATTTCTGAATGGCCTCCTGAAGGAAATTCTGTACAGTGTCCGTTGCCAGTGTCGCTTCGAGGTGTTCTTTTTCCCATTTTTCACCTATGGCCTGAATTTTTTCGGGTGAAGCTGGCAAGGATTCAAGCTTGATCAATTTCGCAACATTGTCAATTCCGGATAAAAGAGAACGAATCGTCACTTCCCCTAACTTTTGAAACTGGCTCCCTAGTTTCGACATTACCCCAAGTTGTTTTCGCATTTCTTGCAGCAACGCCACGACCGGCACGGCCTCATTTTGATATCTCCAGGCATCAAACCAGATAGTTATTGTGTGGTCATATTTCCCACTTTTTTTAAGAGTCGGGATTTCTGCTCTTCGTTTATCCCCCGACAACCTAAATTGAATTTGCTCAAGAACGCTTGTTTTCCCTGCCCCCCAGTCTCCGTGTATACCTAGGACTTGTGGGGGCTGACATGTCGCAGCCACCTCGGCTACTTCCTGAACAAAGCCCTTTCGTGACAATTTGTCCTGCAGAGTTGGTTCATCACTATGGAGCATGAAATTCAAATTCAGATTTTCCGTTGTCATGGTCTGAGCCTCGCAAATCTCACATTTAAGCATTGGAATTTAACCCAATGAAATTCCAAAAGTCATAATACACTTTTCTAAAAGAACATCAAAAATGAAAAGTCTTTTCCGTGAATTGACCTATGTCGGCTAATGCCCTTATATAGCTGGAAATTTTTTATAGTCATACCTTCCAAACATGAAAGTACTCTACACGACCGGGCTCTGTTGTTCTGTTTGGGCAACCGTGATAGTGGTTGCGACGGTAGGAATAGCAATAAACAGCGACATTGCAACCCCTCGAATCCTTGTGAATCAAAGGGGACGCCCATGTAATTATGCCTTTCTCTGTATCTTCCCTGTGCCATACCCTTGATCTTGCTATGCGGATTTTGTCGCCGAGGGGCTCGAT
>SDWK01000689.1 GCA_004195335.1 Shewanella sp. | reverse complement strand
CTTTATAAATAGATACTAACAAGGACAACATCTTGGACGCCATCGAATTACTGCTTACCCGACAGTCATCTCCTCGTCTCGTAGAACCGGGTCCTGATGAGACGCAATTAAAAAATATTTTGGATGCTGCCGTTAGAGTTCCCGATCATGGTGGACTCTCGCCCTGGGAATTCATCATTGCTCAGGGAGACGGATTATCTCGATTAGGAGATGTCTTCCTCAATGCGGTAATGAAAAAAGAGGGCGATGAGACCCAGCAAGGTAAAGCTAAAGGGATGCCGTTGCGTGCGCCTATGGTGATCGTGGTGGTGGCCAAACCCAAGCCACACCCGAAGGTGCCAGAGCTTGAACAGCTACTTGCAGCGGGCTGCGCGACGATGGCCATGCAACAGGCGGCATTTGCTCAAGGGCTTGGCGGCATATGGCGTACCGGTGATATGGCATTCGATAAGCATGTGCATCAAGCGCTGGGCCTTGAGGGAAGTGAGCAAATTGTCGGCTTCTTGTATCTGGGGACTCCCGCAGTAAAGGCACCGATAAAAGCGAAACGAGAGGGGGCTAATTTCGTTCGCTATTTCTGATCTGTTATGTCGCGAGTCATCTCTGTGTTGTTGGTGAGATATAGTCATAGAAAAATACCCAGTTTATTCTCATAAACTGGGTATTTTTAATTGTTAGAATGAGGGATTGCGTTAAGCACCCGTTTTTCCAACATCGAGCTGTTCAAACCAATCCAGAAATTGAGTGACTTGTTCCCCTCTGAATATGCGTCCATGTTGCGGGCACATAAAGTCGATGTCGAGTTTTCTGACTCTGTCTATCCATTCATTTTTTGCTCTGTTTGAGGGCATCCAACGCTGATGAAAGAATTTCATCTTCTTGGTATGGGCCTCGAAGTCATCGACGAAAATATCGACATCGTGATCTTCCAATGCGGCACCTACGTCACCACACATCAAGACTCTGGCAGCAGGATCATATACATTCATATTTCCGGAGGAGTGCAGATAGTGTGCGGGAATAAATTGTATTTCAACTTGATCCAACACTAAACGGCTTCCCTCATCGGGTATAGGCTCATAACTGATATTACTCATGCCAAAATGTCTGATAAAGCCCTCCCACAGCCATGGAGAGTATAGTTTTGCGCCCGGCAGAGTCTGATCCCAGAGCCCGAGCGATGAGATGATGTCAGGGTCCTGATGGGAAGCAAACAGGTGGGTGAGCTGTTCTAGCGGAATATGCTTAACGATATTGGCTAACATGGGCGCAAATAACTCGACTCCTCCCGGATCCATCAGTAAGGCTTTTTTGTCTGTGATTAACATGTATTGGTTTGTATCTATAATTTTTTCTGGCTTTTCCGGATCTCGGCCAAAATAGATCCATTTATGAGTAGGGGTTTCAACGATAAGCTGACTCTTCATCTATAGTGCTTCCCTGTCTGAGTGACTAAAATTGAGCTTATTTATAGGGTTTAGGAACGTTTGTTTACAAGCATAGCTATGCCGCAGCTTGTGTTGTTGAACCATCAAAAAGCGCGATGGCATTATCGACTCGTTGGCGTATTAGATTAGCCACATTGTCGACGCGGTTGGCGACATCGTTGAAGGTGGCCTGATTGGCAACATCGACCCGACACGCTTCAATTCTGCATATGGATGCGAGGATGTTGGCGGTTCTTAGATTTCGCTTTAATTCATGCAACTGCACTTCCATTTGATTGATCAGCTGCTGAAATGATGTTTGCAGTTGTTGATAATTCTGCGATGTTTTTTCGACCGCCGGAGTTATGGTCGATGCAAATTTTGCTTTTTGTGCCTTTTTTTCTGCTTGTTTAAAATGTTTAAGTGCCGTCGCAGCTCTTGCTGTGTCGGTAGCCAATTTACTGGCCTTGTGCGCCAGATTATTGATGTCGGTCGCGGCTTTCATTGTGTAACAGGCGAGGTCATCGATGAAACCTGTTAAGGCCTTAAATCCTAACGCGGCGTTACCGACCCGCGATGATGCAGCCTGAGCATTGCTCGCCGTCAGGTTAATCTGTTTACAGTAGGTTAATGTATGGTTGAGTTCGGCAGCGACAACGGCTGCAATGACGTAATATTGGCTGACTTGAGTGCGTTTCCTTGACATAGTTCGTAGCTTCCTCTGCTGGACTGAACAAAGTATAGTCTAATTATTTCATGTCAATAGGTTGGAATTTCATTTGATTGTATTGGAAACATCCAGGCTGATTTTGCGCCATTTAAAGATCGCAGATGCTGATTTTATTTTGAGTTTGCTTAATACCAAGGGATTTCTGGATAATGTGGGTGATAGAGGCGTCAGGGATGTGTTGCAGGCAGAAACCTATCTACTCGATGGTCCACTGGCCAGCTATGCTCAGAATGGTTTCGGACTTTACCTCGTTGAGCTAAAAGAGAGTGGTCAGTCGATAGGCCTGTCAGGATTGGTAAAAAGGCCGCGGTTTGACAGTCCAGACTTAGGTTATGCATTTCTGCCCGAATATTGGGGTAAAGGCTATGCAATTGAGTCGGCCCAAGCCGTACTCCTTCATTGTCAGACATTGGGGCTTAAGCAAGTGCTGGGGATCGTGAGTCTTGACAATGAGGCATCGATTTCAGTGTTAGAAAAACTGGGCATGTCTTATAAAGAAACAATAGTCTGGGAGGAGGATGACTCGAAAGTACTTATCTATGGAATCGCTATCGACTCGTGAAGTAAAAGGATAATTGTGTTAACTTTATTGATATAAATCAAAGTTTTTGTATTTTAACACGGTTTTTCAATTTTTTGCCTAATCGAAACAGGGAGAGTGTTGTGAAGAGTGAAGTTCATGCTGAGTGTTTATCCGGAGAGCATATCCTGCTCGAACCTTTGAGTTTAGAGCATATTCCCGCGCTTTCTCTGGCGGTCTCTGACGGAGAACTCTGGCAGTTATGGTACACGAGCGCCCCTCATCCCGATGAGATGAAAGAGTATATAGAAACGGCATTAGCCGCAGAGGAAAGGGGAGAAGCATTAGCCTTCGCCGTCCGGGATAGGCATAGTGGTGAGATCATCGGCTCGACGCGGATCTGCAATTGGGATCAGGAAAACAGGCGTTTGGAAATCGGTTATACCTGGTATGCCAAGGGGGCACAAAGAACCTCTGCTAACACCGAGGCAAAGCTGTTAATGCTAGAGTATGCTTTTGAAACGCTAGATGTTATGGCGGTGGAATTTAGAACTCACTGGCATAATCAAGCCTCAAGAGAAGCGATTACTCGCCTTGGTGCAAAGCAAGATGGTGTCTTGAGAAACCATCAGCTGTTAAAAGATGGAACCGTCAGAGATACCGTCGTTTATTCGATTATCGCTAGCGAATGGGCTGCGGTAAAACAGAATTTAAAGTTCAGAATGCAGAAGTATCAAATATGATCCGTTTTGATATTTTGATGGGCCAAGCTTGTGCATCAAATTCGCTGAACCATTAGGAAAAGCTTATTTATTTGCATGCTCATCTTGATCTTTCGTGGTGACTCAAGTAGAAATGTGAATAATAAGCACTATCAATAAGAACTATCAATTATTAAAAACAATACTGTTAGAAGGTATTAATAAAGCTGAATTTGATATAGATGTAGATATCAATGCTCAAATACTGTCAGCATTATTAATG
>SDWK01000225.1 GCA_004195335.1 Shewanella sp. | reverse complement strand
CCCGTAAGCACTTTACCGGCTCTCGCAGTTTAGGTGCCGGTGAAGTCTGGATGTACCATGTCGCTGGCGGCGAGGGAGTAAAGTTAACCAAACGCCCGAACGAACAGAAAGATCTCGGTGAACCAGCCTACTCACCCGATGGCCGTTATATCTACTTCAGTCAGGATGCGACACCGGGAAAAACCTTTCATTACTCTAAAGACTCGGTGAAAGGGATCTATAAGATTAAGCGTTATGACACCGAAACCGGTGATATAGAGGTGTTAATCGAAGGGACTGGTGGCGCTATACGTCCAACCCCTAGCCCTGACGGCAAGAAGCTTGCCTACATAAAGCGAGACGGATTTCAGTCCTCTCTTTACCTGTTGGATCTAAAGTCGGGTAAAACCGAAAAGCTTTACGGCAAACTCGATAGGGATATGCAAGAGACTTGGGCTATCCACGGTGTCTATCCAACCATGAGCTGGACCAGTGACAATGAAGAGATCGTATTCTGGGCTGGTGGTAAAATTAATAAACTCGATGTAGAGTCAAAGTCAGTCAAACAGATCCCCTTCTCTGTCAAAACACAACTCGATGTTCAGCCAGCGGTTCGCTTCACTCAAGACTTAGATAAAGATAAGTTTGATGTGAAGATGCTACGTATGGCACAGGTATCACCCGATGGTAAACACGTTGTCTATGAAGCACTTGGTAAACTTTGGGTTAAATCCATATCTAATGGAAAGTCCGATGGTAAAAAATCACGCTTAACCAAGCTTGATAATGATCTCAGCGAGCTATTTCCACAGTGGTCACGCGACGGTAAAAATATCGTATTCACCACGTGGGACGATCAAGAGCAAGGTACTGTTCGTGTCGCTAGCATCAGAAACAAAAAAGTGAAAACCTTAACTCAGGAACCGGGAAAATATGTTGAACCCACCTTCTCCCCGGATGGTTCATTCGTGGTTTACCGTAAGGTTAAAGGGGGTTACATCACCCCAAGGACCTGGTCACAAGAGACCGGTCTTTACAGGGTCGATATTAAAGGCAAGCAAAACATTAAGATCACTCCCGACGGCTATCAACCACAATTTGGTGCCGACTCAGATCGAGTCTACTTTATGGATCAAGGTGAAACACCCGAGTTAGCCTCGATCAACTTAGATGGCTTTCAGAAACGAGTGCACTACACCAGTAAGCATGCCACCGAATTCCGCATCTCCCCCGATGGTAAACAGCTTGCATTTGCAGAACGCTTTAAAGTTTGGGTTACCCCATTTGCTAAGCATGGAGAGACCATAGAGATAGGCCCGAAAGCCAATAATCTCCCGGTCACTCAGCTCAGCGTTCGCGCTGGTGAAAGCATCAGTTGGAACAATGACAGCGATCAGCTCTACTGGACCTTGGGCCCAGAGCTTTATCAGATCGATGTAGACACTGCATACACAGCTAAGAAATCGGATGCTGCCGATAGCGAAGCAAGTACAACCAGCGAACCTAAAATCACTGACCTTGGTTTTAGCCAAAAAGCAGATGTTCCACGTGGAACCATCGCTTTCGTAGGAGGCAAAATCATCACCATGGAAAATGATAAGGTGATCGAAAATGGTGTCGTTATTGTCAAAGACAACCATATCCTTACCGTCGGTGATGCCAGCACAGAGATACCCAGCGGTGCTCAAGTGATCGATATCAAAGGTAAGAGTTTGATGCCAGGTCTTTTCGATGCCCACGCCCATGGTTCACAAGGGGAAAACGAAATTATTCCGCAGCAAAACTGGGAGCTGTACTCTAACCTTTCTCTGGGTGTGACCACCATTCATGATCCATCCAATGATACCACTGAGATTTTTGCCGCTTCTGAGCAACAGAAAGCGGGAAATATCGCGGGTCCTCGTATTTTTTCAACCGGGACTATTCTGTATGGTGCCAATGGACCGGGTTACACCTCACACATAGATTCATTGGAAGATGCTAAGTTTCACTTAGAGCGTCTCAAGAAAGTCGGTGCTTTTAGTGTGAAGAGTTATAACCAGCCCCGTCGAAATCAGCGACAGCAAGTGATCGCCGCCGCTCGCGAACTCGAGATGATGGTGGTACCGGAAGGCGGAAGTCTGCTGCAACATAACTTGACCATGATAGCCGACGGTCACACGGGTATAGAACATTCACTGCCTGCTGCCGCTATCTACAGCGACATCAAGCAATTCTGGAGTCAGACTAAGGTTGGCTATACTCCAACTCTTGTTGTTGCCTACGGTGGTATCTCAGGTGAAAACTATTGGTATGACAAAACCGATGTTTGGGCTCACCCAAGACTCTCCATGTACGTACCAAGTGATCTACTTCAGGCACGTTCTATGCGCCGACCTACTGCACCGGATGAGCACTACAACCATTTCAATGTTGCACGCGTTGCCAACGAGATGAATGACCTTGGTGTAAAACCCAACATAGGCGCTCACGGTCAACGCGAAGGTTTAGCGGCACATTGGGAGATGTGGATGTTTGCCCAAGGTGGAATGAGTAACCTTGAAGTGTTAAAAACCGCGACCATTAATCCGGCGAAACATTTTGCCATGGATCATCAAATCGGTTCCATCAAGCAAGGTAAACTTGCCGACCTAATTGTGATCGATGGCGACCCACTTGAAGATATCCGTGTGACAGATCGCGTCACTTATACCATGGTCAACGGCAAACTCTACAACGCCGAAACGATGAACTTGCTCAATGGTGGCCCCAATAATAACGGCAAAGAGAGAAAACCGTTCTTTTTTGAAAATTCCACCAATGACTAAGTAGCCCCGAATAAATTGGTTTCAGGAAAATTTTAAAATGAATTATAAGTCCGCCAAATTCAAATATTTCTGAAAACTAATTTGTAGAAGTATCATCGGTAAGCAGAAACAAAAAGAGTGTTCCACGTGGAACACTCTTTTTTAAATTTGACCTCATTAATGTTATGCCATGGCGGGACTTTTTATCGGTTTCAGATTCAAAGAAAAGGTCAGCACAAACCCAACGACCCCAAAAATAGCCATCGCGATAAACAGATCGGCTTTAAGGCTATCAAACAGGTAACCTGTGATGAAGGTAACTAATGCCGTCACCGCCATATATAGACCATTATACAAGCCTTGAAATTTTGCCATCTGAGATTCGGGCAGGTACAACTGAATAGACTTAATGGCTGCAAGGTGGGTCATCGCAAATGTCACCCCATGTAAGGTTTGGCTCAATGCAATGAGCAAAGGTTGCTCAGCAATTGAGAGCGCTCCCCAACGCACAAATACGCCAATACAAGCAATTTGCAATAACAGCTTAGGGGACACATTGCTAAACACTTTCTTAGCAAAGACAAACACCAGAATCTCACTGACGATAGATATGCCCCACAGGTACCCAATAACCCCTTCAGCTATGCCTATCTCCTGCCAATATACAGAGCTGAATCCGTATAAAAAACCATGACTTCCCTGCAATAAAGATAATATGCCCAGCAGCAAAATCAGTTCGGCCCCCAGCCAGTGCTTGCCGTCTTCCGCTACAACTTGTTGCTGAGACTGTTTTGTTTGTAAATCTGGACACGTTAGGCTTACCGAAAATAGCATCAAACAGCTGCTGATAATGAGGATGATAGGTAGCACATTGATAGTCCAAATTTCAAAGCAATAGCCACCGACTACGGTTGCACCCACAAACCCCAGAGATCCCCACATACGAGTAGGTCCATAGCTGAGGACTTTTCTCTTGTCTAAGGTGGCAATAATAGCATCAGACAAGCCAAATACAGGTGCGATGGCGGCATTAAACAAAACGGTTAATATCAATAGATGGTAAAAACTCGGACTCCAATAAACCATAGATACGGAGGTGCACAGACCCAAAACACTAACCAGTCTTAGTGCATTTTGGTACTGGCTTTCATGCTTGACTAATATCCCGCCTACTATACTTGCCACACAACGACTCAGTAAGCCTAAGGCCAAGATAATACCTATGCTCTCACTGCCCATCCCCTGATCACTCAACCAAAGTTGATAGAAAGGAAGAAAGATCCCAAAGCAAAAGAAGAACTGAAAGACGTAGTTTGAACACCAGATAAACGCAGAGTTTTTATGACTCATCAACACAAAATCCAAAACTGAACAGCAGCCAAGAAACGGAAACTAACCCGTTATAAAGTGGGCGCTATTCTCCCTCGGATTCAGCCTTATGTAAACCATAACAAAAACAATCTGTTGTATGATCATTCACTATGCCTACCGCTTGCATAAAGGCATAACAAATTGTCGGGCCCACAAAGTTAAAACCTAATTTTTTCAGCGCTTTAGACATTGCTTCTGACTCAGGAGTTTGAACTGGCACCTCAGACATGGAGATAAATCTGTTAACGACAGTCTTACCACCGACGAAGCTCCATAGAAATTCGGAAAAATCATTGCCCTGCTCCGTATAAGCCATATAACTTCGGGCATTTTTGATGATCGAGTTTACCTTTAAGCGATTTCGCACTATGCCTTTATCCTGCAGTAACGCTTCTACTTTTTCATCATCGAATGTTGCAATAATCGCCGGGTCAAAATTCGCAAATGCAGCTTCATAATTTTGCTGTTTCTTGAGGATAGTGATCCAGGATAATCCCGCTTGTTGACCATCGAGGCAGAGTTTAGCAAACAACTCTTGGCTGTCGTATACAGGTCTCCCCCAAACATTGTCATGATAATCACGGTAAATTAGATCATCTCCAACCCAACCACAACGCTTCTTATCCATGGACTCGCTCCTTAATTGTAACTTTTACTTGATGCGATAAAAAATAACCTATATATGACCAAATCTACAAGGTATAATCGAAACCATTTTTTCAATTTCCAAGCTAGTTCTGCATGCTTAAATAGTATAAAGAAAGGTTGGTATCATCCTGACGGCGTAGATAGTAGACATGACGACGAAACATGACGTAAAGACATTCCAGGGTTTCATTATGACCCTGCAGGAGTACTGGGCGCAGCAAGGTTGCGCAATAGTTCAACCATTGGACATGGAAGTAGGCGCGGGTACATTCCACCCAATGACCTTCTTACGAGCATTAGGCCCAGAGCCGATGAGCTGTGCTTATGTTCAACCTAGTCGCCGCCCTACTGATGGCCGTTACGGCGACAACCCGAATCGCCTACAGCACTTTTATCAATTTCAGGTCGTGTTAAAGCCGTCACCAGATAATATTCAAGAGCTTTATCTTGGTTCTTTAGCGGCAGCAGGCGTCGACATGAACATCCATGACGTGCGTTTCGTTGAAGACAACTGGGAGTCACCGACTCTCGGCGCTTGGGGTCTTGGCTGGGAAGTCTGGTTAAACGGCATGGAAGTCTCACAGTTCACTTACTTCCAGCAAGTAGGTGGATTAGAGTGTAAGCCAGTCACTGGCGAAATCACTTACGGTCTCGAACGCCTTGCTATGTACATTCAGGAAGTCGATAACGTATACGATCTAGTATGGACAGACGGCCCAATGGGCAAAGTTATGTATGGTGATATTTTCCACCAGAACGAAGTTGAACAGTCGGCTTATAACTTTGAACACGCTAATGTTGAAGTGTTATTTAGAAACTTTGATGACTGCGAGAAAGCTTGCCAACATCTACTCACACTTGAAAAGCCCCTTCCACTGCCTGCCTACGAGCAAGTTATGAAGGCCTCTCACGCATTTAACCTGCTTGATGCACGCCACGCTATTTCTGTTACTGAACGCCAGCGTTATATCTTACGCGTTCGTACTATGGCTAAAGGCGTTGCAGAGTCTTACTATCAAGCTCGTGAAGCTCTCGGCTTCCCAATCTGTAAGTAGAGGAATAACAAATGAATTTTGAAAACTTACTGATTGAAGTAGGCACTGAAGAACTACCTCCAAAATCATTACGTAAGTTAGCTGAGTCTTTTCTTAGCAATTTTACCGATGAACTAAAAAAAGCAGAACTCAGCTTTGAGTCTGCGGTATGGCATGCGGCCCCTCGCCGTTTAGCAATCTGCGTTAACCAACTTGCTCTAGCTCAGGCAGACAAAGTGGTAGAAAAACGTGGACCCGCTATCGCTCAAGCCTTCGATACTGACGGTAACCCAACAAAAGCCGCCATGGGCTGGGCTCGTGGTAATGGTATTACTGTTGAGCAAGCTGACCGCCTTAAAACCGATAAAGGTGAATGGCTGTTACACCAAGCAAAAATCGTTGGCGTTGAAACAAAAAGCCTTATCGCTGATATGGCGCAACGCTCGTTAGACAAGCTACCTATCCCTAAGCCAATGCGCTGGGGTAACAACACCACTCAGTTTATTCGTCCGGTTCACACTGTGACTATGCTGCTTGGCAGTGAAGTGGTTGAAGGTGAATTGTTAGGTATGAAGTCGGCTCGCGTTATTCGTGGACATAGATTCATGGGTAAGAAGAGTTTTGAACTGGATCATGCCGATAACTACCTTTCAGCTCTAAAAGAGCAAGGTATGGTTCTTGCCGATTACGAAGTACGTAAAGCGATTATCAAGGCCGATGCTGAAGCTGCTGCCGCCAAGATTGGTGGCGTTGCCGATCTTGAAGATGATCTTCTCGAAGAGGTAACTTCTCTTGTCGAATGGCCAGTAGTGCTAACTGCTAGCTTCGAAGAGAAGTTTCTTGATGTGCCAGCCGAAGCTTTGGTTTACACCATGAAAGGCGATCAAAAGTACTTCCCGGTATTCGATAAAGCAGGCCAGCTAATGCCTAACTTTATCTTCGTCACCAACATAGAATCTAAAGATCCGCAGCAGATTATTGCAGGCAACGAGAAAGTGGTTCGTCCGCGTCTTGCCGATGCAGAATTCTTCTTCGAAACCGATAAGAAAGACTCACTAGAGTCTCGCCTTACGAGTTTAGAAACCGTGGTATTCCAGAAACAACTTGGCACCATAAAGCAGCGCGTAGAACGTATCTCAGCAATGGCGGCATATATTGCCATCGCTATTGGTACCAATAGCGATGAAGCTGCCCGAGCAGGACTTTTATCTAAGTCTGACCTGATGACTAACATGGTAATGGAGTTCACCGATCTTCAGGGCACCATGGGCATGCATTACGCACGTCTGAACGGCGAAACTGAGGCTGTGGCGGTTGCTCTGCAAGAGCAATACAAACCTAAATTCTCTGGCGATACCGTACCGACTGCACCGATCTCTATCTGTGTTGCCCTAGCGGAAAAGCTCGATACTTTAGTCGGCATTTTCGGCATTGGCCAAGCACCAAAAGGTGCAGCAGATCCATTTGCACTACGTCGTGCCGCTATTGGTATATTACGTATTTGTGTTGAGAATAACCTACCGCTAGACCTTGTTGACCTGATTGCCAAAGCACAAGAGCTACATGGTAGCAATCTCACCAACGAAACAACGGCTGAACAAGTACTTGAGTTCTTTATGGGTCGTTTCCGTGCCTGGTATCAAGATCAAGGTGTTAGCGTAGACGTTATCTTAGCGGTACTGGCACGTCGTCCAACCGCTCCAGCCGATTTCAATAGCCGTATCAAGGCTGTTGCACACTTTAGAACACTAGAACAAGCATCTGCTCTTGCGGCGGCTAACAAGCGTGTATCTAATATTCTGGCGAAAGTTGAAGGCGAACTTCCTGCTGCTATCGATGCAGGTTTGTTAGTTGAGAATGCTGAGAAAGTATTGGCCGAAAAGCTAAACGAACTTCAGCCACAGCTGGCGCCTCTGTTTGCAGCAGCAAACTACCAGGAAGCATTAGCACTACTTGCGGGTCTGCGTGAAAGCGTCGATACCTTCTTCGAAGATGTCATGGTTATGGCCGACGATGAAGCATTGAAGCACAACCGTTTGGCACTACTTTCTAGCCTACGTAATCAATTCCTGCATGCAGCTGATATTTCATTGCTGCAGTAAGAAGATCCTAGCACCTAGATTCTAAGTCCTAAAAAATAAAGCCTCAGAGAAATCTGGGGCTTTTCTATGTCTGGAACATTTATGTCTATTTGACAGGGATGTATACAAATAGACGTTGTACATGGGCTTCTTGTCTAATGAAAGTTATCCCTGAACGCAGGGATAGCGTTAGAAGGGATTTATGTCTGAAACATTTATGTCATTTTTTACCGGCAAGAAGGACAGGGACGTATACAATAGACGTTGTACATGGGCTTCTTGTCTAATGAAAGTTATCCCTGAACACAGGGACAGCGTTAGAAGGGATTTATGTCTGACCATTAATGTTCCCCTATTGTGGTCAGGGGATTGGCATTTCCATATCCCCAGACCCATAGGGATATGGAAAATGTCTTTAAAGCGTCTAGAACGTTTTAAGCTTCTCATGGAAGAGATCAAACTCTTCGCGGGTCAGGTCGGCATCGATAAGTAATCTACTCAAACAGATCTCATCTAATTTCCCGGCTTTATGCAACATAGAACACTCGCTGATTAAGTTAGCCTTCCAGACCACGGCAGCAAGCCTTTCTGTTGGCTTAGCACTCGTGTTGGCTAATGCATTCAGAGATGCCTCAAAACTTGCCGGTAACTGCCAACATCGAGCCAGAAGTGCACTTAAACTTAATGATTTAGAGGTCATCACCTGTCTAAACAGAGAGGAACTGGGTAACTCACCCGGATCGGCCAAATTAAAGCCATCCAACAACATCTTGAAGATAGCTATCTTACCCACATCATGAAGTAAACCTAACATAAAGGCCGTATCGGGATCTTCATTTGACAACTCACTCGCTAATTCGAAAGATAAGAATGCCACCTGCATAGAGTGACGCCATATCTGCAAACCAAAGCGTCGATAATAGATGGGCTTTATCTCTATCATCTCCCGCACCAGAGAGGTGGTAACGAAACGTCTTAATTGATCTCGACCTAATTGCACGAAGGCTTGCTGAAGACTCGTCACTTCCCTCTCTGAACGCTTAAAGGCGGGAGAGTTACATAGCTTGAGAACCTCGACACTCAGTACTGGATCTTGCAGTATGAGCTCAAGCAGAACCTTAATATCGACACTCTCATCAGCCAATTTCTTATCCAGCTCAGCCATTCGAGTCGGTAACTTAAGCACATTCTCTGCAATCGCCATAGGCGAAGACAAGGCCCGCTCAACATCTGCAATGACATTTTTCTCTAAACCATTAGCAACGCCACCCTGATCTTTCCCCCTCACAGGGAAAAGCAAGCTATAGAAGAGTGCTGAAACATCGACAAAATCAGTCAGCTCCTTCGATGACTGAGGACTCATCTTGGGCATATTGCTTGAAATCTGCTGAATTTCAGGGTTCTGACTGAAACTTTTAGGCTGAGAAACGACAGCATTATCTCTAATATTGAAGATTTTCTGGAATAATTTTATGACCAATTTTTATGACCGGATATAAAGGGAAAGAGAGAGGTACAGAGAAATTATAGGACAATATTCTATAACTACACTAAGACAAAAACAGATGGCGGGGATTCTATCCTCTATTATATACCCAAGCTACCTCAAGATGCTGAATCCTGCAGCTTGAAGTCGTTTGGGTATAAGCTGTAAAAACAAATTCCGATTCAAAGTTATACTTACCGCTTGTTTTTACGGCAATGAATGCCGAAACTAGCTTAAGTGGCCACAATAAGAAGCTAAGCATGACAACAGAACAAACCCCTAAGGTATTTAGGTTGGGGGAGAGTGCAGTGGTTATAGACTGCACCAATGACTTATCTGAGGTATCCAGACTCTGTATCCAACGCAAAATTTGGTGGTTGGCCGATCGATGCGGGCAGACAAGTGAATTTATCGATATTGTCCCCGGTATGAACAACCTCACCCTCTTTCTTAAGAGTACCGCTCGAATAAATTATTGGTTAACTCAGTTAGGTGAACTCTGGCAACTTGCGAAAGAGATGAGTCTCAGTGGCCGAAATGTGGAGATCCCCCTTGTCTATGGCGGCGTCTTTGGTCCAGATCTGGAACAGGTTGCCAAGTATCACCAACTCAGTAGTGAGGAGGTAATACGGCGTCATTCCAGCAAAATGTATACCGTTATGTTTTTGGGATTTCAGCCAGGTTTCCCCTATCTAGACGGACTGGACTCAAGCCTGTTTACCCCTAGATTGGCAGTACCCAGATTATCCATCCCCGCAGGCTCGGTTGGAATTGGCGGCAATCAGACAGGTATCTATCCGATGGCGGCTCCTGGAGGGTGGCAACTTATTGGTCGCACCAACATCTCCCTGTTTACTCCAGAGTCCGTCGGCTCACCGACACTTGTCGAACCCGGTGATACGGTTCAATTTATTCCGGTGGCAAGTTTAGAATTTGGTGAAAGGAATGAGCACAATCGAAATGATTAACACAAAATGACTAAAATAAATGTAATTCAAGTCCTCAAAGCTGGTATGCACTCGTCGGTACAAGATCTTGGCTGCCCGGGCTATCGCCACCTCGGAATAACCACTGGAGGAGCACTGGATAGGCACGCCTTAATACTCGCTAACCGACTGCTCGGCAATAGTGATGCATCGGCGGGGATTGAATTAACCTCCGGTATCGTTGAACTTAAATTTAGCCGCGACACCTGGTTTGTCCTGACCGGAGCGAGCTACCAAATATCAATTGACCAACGCGATATCTGGTGTAACTGGCGAAATAAAATAAAAGCGGGCGAAACCCTCACCCTAAGGGGCCCTAAATCAGGTATGCACGCCTACCTCGCTCTCGAGGGCGGAATTATGGGTGGTACAGTGGGTGGGATTGTAGATGAAATACAAAATGGCAGCCTAGATACGAATAACCACTTACAACCCAAATCAGGCTCACTCGTCGGCTCCAGATTTTACGGTGTATTAGGCACAGTGCTTAAGAATGGAGATAGATTAGAGTTAGGTCAGGCTGGAACAATATCGAAACCAATCGGTGCGGTGCAGCGGGGATATTCAAATGAAATCCGTGCCCTTCCCGGACCCGAGATGTCACGGTTTTCGGAAGAATCAAAAAAGGCCTTCTGGAATACTTGCTGGCAACTCACCAACGAAAGCAACCGAATGGGAGCCAGACTATCCGGAACATCATTATCTTTAACGAAGCAGCAAGATATGGAATCTCACGCAGTCATGCCGGGAACGGTTCAAGTTCCCCCTTCCGGACAACCCATAGTATTACTCGCCGACTCACAAACCACGGGCGGCTATCCTAAAATTGCGACCGTTATCGAAGCCGATCTGTGGAAGTTAGCTCAAACCCGCCCAGGAGAAGAGATTCGATTTGTTCACGTGAGCCCGAATCAGGCAGAAGATGCCAATTACGAGTGGGAACAATATTTTTACCGCCTTCAACGAGCAATAGATGCCAATAGCTAAGATTAAGCAGGTCTCGAGTTACGAGCTAAAGATAAACCTAAGAAAGCTCGTAGCTCGTAGCCCGTAGCCCGTAGCCCGTAGCCCGTAGCTCGTGGCCCGTAGCTCGTAGCTCGTAGCCCGTAGCTCGTAGCTCGTAGCTCGTAGCTCGTAGCTCAATAATATCACTGAGGTCCATCATGTTATCAAATCCGAAAGGTTACCCCATAGATCTCAACGCAGATCTTGGTGAAGGCGGCAAGTTTGATGCTGATTTATTGATGCTTATCACCTCGGCAAATATCGCCTGTGGAGGCCATGCGGGGGATCCCCTGAGCATGAGAAAGACGGTGACTCTATCACTTAAGAACAGAGTCAATGTTGGTGCTCATCCCAGCTTTCCCGATCGACACCATTTTGGACGTAAGAGCATAGA
>SDWK01000224.1 GCA_004195335.1 Shewanella sp. | reverse complement strand
GATTTTTATCAGGGCATAGAGCATCAGGAGAAATCTTTAGTTGCCGAGTGTGAAGCCGAAGATGGTTACCGCTGTCAGGTCTATAGCTTCCATGGTGGCCTCGAGTATTACTTGGTTAAGCAACTTGAGATCCGCGATGTGCGTCTAGTGTATAACCCAGCTGCAAGCGTGGGAAAATACGGCGGCGATATCGATAACTGGATGTGGCCTCGTCACACCGGTGATTTCTCTTTCTACCGTGGTTATGTATCTAAACAGGGTAAGCCTGCCGATTTCAGTAAAGACAACGTTCCTTATGAGCCAAAGAGTTTCCTGAAAGTGTCGGCTAAAGGCGTGAGCGATGGCGATTTTGTCATGGTTGCTGGCTATCCGGGTCGTACTAACCGCTACCGCACTGCCAATGAAGTCGAGAATCAGTTCGAGTGGGCGTATCCGGAAGGTAAGATGCTGCGTGAGCGCTTCATCGAGATCATCAAGGAAACGGCGCCTGAGGGCAGCGATGAGCGCATCAAGTATGAGAGCCTGATTGCGGGTCTGGCTAACTATGCCAAGAACTTCACCTCTATGATCGAGTTTTATGGTAAGTCGACTATGCTCGATGACCGTAAGGGTCGTGAGTCTGAGCTGGCTAACTGGATTAGCAAAGACAGTAAGCGTCAGCAGCAATATGGTAAGACGTTGGCAGAGCTGGATAAGTTGATTGTCGATGGGCAAGATCATCAGGCGCGCGATACTATCTTAGGCTATATCGGTTACACCACTATGGTGCCTACGGCACGTAAACTATATCGTCTGGCCAATGAAAAGCAGCTCGATGATATGGCGCGTGAACCGGGTTACCAGGAGCGTGACATGATCCGCTTCAAGTCTTCAATGGAGCGCATCGATCGTCGTTATGCTGCCAGTGTCGATAAAGCGGTACTGTTCGATATGCTGAAGCGTTATGCCGTATTGCCAGCCAGCGAGCGTATCAGTGCCTTAGATAAAGTGTTCGGTATCGGTAAGAAGCTGGACGAAAAGAAGCTGTCTAAGACCTTAGATAAGATGTATGCCAAGACAACACTCGGTGATATGGATACTCGTCTGGCTTGGCTGGATAAGTCGGTTGCCGATTTTAAAGCATCTAACGATCCTTTCGTCAAGTTTGCCGTTGCCATGTATGACACAGACATGAAGGAAGAGAAGAAAGATAAGGAGCTTGCGGGTAAGTTGATGAAGGTGCGTCCTCAGTATATGGATGCCATCATCGCTTATAACACTGAACAGGGTAAGCCGGTATACGCCGATGCGAACTCAAGCCTGCGTGTGACAGTTGGTCATGTGAAAGGTTACTCGCCTCAGGACGGTCTGCAGGCTGTGCCATTCACGCGTTTAGAAGGCATTTTGGCTAAAGATACCGGGGCAAACCCTTTCGATGCACCCTCTAAGCAACTTGAGCTGATTAAGCAGAAGCAGTATGGTGATTTTTACGTGAAATCATTGGACTCTGTACCGGTTAACTTCCTGTCGACCTTAGATACCACGGGTGGTAACTCAGGTTCACCGACACTGAACGGCCGCGCCGAGTTAGTGGGTCTGCTGTTCGATGGCGTGTATGAAAGCATCATCGGTGATTGGGGCTACGATCCTGAGACTAACCGCTCTATTCAAGTCGATAGCCGATACATGCTTTGGGTAATGAAGTATCTGGACAATGCAGATAACTTGTTAGCCGAGATGGAGATCGTGCACTAGCATTTAGCTACGAGCTACGAGCTACGAGCTACGAGCTACGAGTTTCGAGTTGTGAGATAGATTTTCGCGGCTCGAGACTTTCTTAGCTTCACCTTTACCTTTAGTTAACCCGAGTTCAGGTTAGTTACTCTTTTTTAAGCCGCTTCACCTCTTCAACGGTTAACTCTCTCATCTCCCCCTCGTTAAGATCATCAAGCCTCAGATTCTGGATTTCCACCCGTTTAAGATCGATTACCTTATAACCTAAAGACTGGCTCATGCGGCGGATCTGTCGATTCAGGCCTTGTGTCAGGACTATTTCAAATTTATCGTCATCTAGACGCTTCATCTTGCACGGAAGGGTAGTGACGTCACGGTAGCTAACTCCCTGAGCCATCTCTTGTAGAAAAAGATCGTCAAAAGGTTTATCAACGCGTACCCGATAGTTTTTTGTATGGCCAAAATCCGGATGCATCAGACGCTGGGTAAGATAGCCATCATTGGTGAGTAGCAGAAGGCCGCGAGAGTCTTTGTCTAAACGACCAACTGGGTAGAGTCTGGGGCTTGTTGGTAGCAGATGTAACAGTGAGTCGGGGTCATTGGGTAGAAGACGGCAATCTGTGCCAACGGATTTGTTGAGCATCCAGTATTGTTTCGGCTCTATTCCCTCTACCTTAATGCCGTCGAACAGGAGTAACTCTTTGCTGGTCGTGCCATTGGAGGACTCTATGAGTGTGACGGTATCTATATGATTGGCTAAACGCCCGTCAATAGTAATGAAACCATCGCGAATATAACGAGTAGCGGTCCTGCGTGAGCAAAGACCTGTCTGAGCCAGATATTTAGCGAGTCTTACCGTCATTGATGATGAAGCCATATCCGGTGCAGCTAGAGAAGATGAAGTCATGGAGCCTATAAAAGGAGTGCTTAACAGTCTGTCGATGAGTTTAACACTTAAATGGCGACGGATAGAATGATGTCTTGCTGCTTTTGAGTCAGGACTATTCAGATGGCTGTAGCTTGGCATTATTAATGGCGAGTTTCCTGACATTGAGCGCAAGCAGGACACACCAAAGCATAGTGACATTGGTCTGAAACCACATATTGAGTGACACCCAACATATCTCGATTTTACCGTGGGGGCAGGGCTTAAAATCTAACAGACTCCAGTCGAGTTGATAAATTAAACCCGAGGCGCTGATGAACCCTAAAACAGCCAATATAAACAGTGGTTTTGAACAGATCTCCTTATGGTTTATCCGTGTGGTGATGGTCAGCAGGTGAAGGACAAAGGTGCCGATTAAGAAGCTGGTCGATACCAGCCTGTGTTCATAGAGGTAGTTAATTGGGAATACCCCAATCAGAATAATTGAGAGCCCGACCCAGGAACCTGAAAGTGAGAGGTAGTGGCTAAAGTCGCCGAGTTTAAGCTGATATAAACCATACATGGCCAATAAAATACAGGAGCCTGCACTAATCAAGGACATGTTATAGACGTAGGCGAGTGGAGAATAAATATAATCTCCCAGCAAATCTGCACGTCTGAAAAATACTTCGACACCAATTCTTTGATATTCGGCCCAGACAGAGATAGAGAGGCCGACAGAGGTCACCAGTGCGCCGGCTAAGATCATCCAGATAACTAAGCGGTGTAGGTCATAATGGATTGAGTGAACGTTCTGAACTGTTGGCATTGAATCGGCACTAATTTTTGATCGATGAATAACAAAAAGGAGCGCAGCATTCTGCACTCCTTTACTGGGTCTCATAGTCGAGACTCGATATCCCTATCTGTTTCAGCCATACGGTATGGGGAAGCTGGTTCGCCATTGACCCGACACTTGACTCTAGCACTAGATAGTCTAGCTGAATAATGTCCTTAAGGTGCCCTATTTAAGCGCTAATAACAATACGACTATAGTTATAGATGAACTGCTATCAGGCGACTCGCTTACGTAAAATAACGATAGAGATAGCGACTAGGGCTAAAATCATGCAATACCAAGCATGAGTGACAGCCTCAAGTGGTGAGATGCTAAAGATTGAAGCAACCAGAAGTGCTTGTGCACCATAGGGGATCAGTCCCTGAACGATGCAGGAGAAAATGTCCATGATGCTGGCTGCACGCTTAGGTGTCACCTCGTGCTTTTGAGCAAGGTCTTTAGCGATGTCACCCGTGACAACAATAGACACGGTATTGTTGGCTACACAAGCGTTGGTCAAGGCTACAATTCCTGCCATGCCCAGTTCCGATGCGCGAGTCGATGCGCCGCCTTTGGCTTTAGAGAAACGTGTGATCAGCTTTTCAATCTGCTCGCTGACAAAGGTAAGGCCGCCTTGTTGTTGCATTAACGCCGCCAATCCACCGACTAGCATAGAGAGAATGAAGATCTCCTGCATGTTACCGAAACCGGTATAGATATCCTGACCGAATTGTATCAGGCCATAATCCATGGTGAATAAGCCGGTTACCCCTGCTAATAAAATGCCTATGGTAAGGACGACGAATACGTTTAAGCCAGATACCGCCAAGATTAAAATGGTGAGATAAGGGATCACCTTGATAAAATCTATCTCTTGGGGTGCCACATCTGCCTGACCTTGGCCGACTAATGTGAAGACGATTAGTGTGATGATAGAGGCTGGAATAGCGAAGATTAAGTTCTCTTTAAATTTATCTTTCATGTCACAACCTTGGGTACGCGTCGCCGCAATCGTGGTATCTGAGATGATAGAGAGATTGTCTCCAAAGAGGGCGCCGGAGATCACCGCGCCCGCCATTATGGCCAGATCAATCTGGGCTTCATTCGCCACACCTAAGGCTATCGGTGCCACGGCAGCAATCGTACCCATAGAGGTGCCCATGGCGGTCGCGATAAAGGCCGCGATGACGAAGAAGCCTGGTAGTAGCAAGTTTGATGGAACTAAGGATAAGCCCAGTGCCACAGTGGCATCAACGCCACCGGTTGCTTTGGCAACGGATGCAAATGCGCCAGCTAACAGGTAGATAAGGCACATGGCGATGATATTTGAATGACCTATCCCCGCGATAAAGGTATCGATGCTTTGATTAAGCTTCTGTTTTGAAATGATGAGAGCAAAGATAATGGCCGGCAAAATAGCGATAACGCTGGGAAGTTGATAAAACGCAAAATCAACGCCCTGGCTTTGGAAATAGACACCGGCACCAATAAATAGGGCTAGGAAGAGAAAAAGGGGAAGTAATGCCACAAATGAGGCACTAGGAGTAATGCCATTGGCAGGTGTCGCTTTTTGGGTATTTGTAGAAATCGTCAAAGTGTTCTCTCTTTTCATCGTTCATCAAACCATTGGTTCCCATTGCTATAATCCAAGCTACTTCAAAATGCTGAATCCTGCATTTCGAGGTTGTTTGGGTATCGCTGGAACACACCGTCATTTGTTATTTCATATCTAACTCATGTTTATCTAATGCTTAACTATGAGCCTAAAACGACAGAATGGTACATCTCAATAGTCGAGAGGATATGAGATTTATAGACGTCTGTCAATTTAGACGTCTAGATGTTTTTACTTCTAAATGTGGGTTTTTATACTTTACGCACAAAAATGTGCGTTCCATCACCTAATTCATTCAGTCTTAAGTGTACTTGGGATACTATGACACCACATCTTTGCCTGTATTTTAGAGAAAGCGAATAAATGAAGTTACGTGAAATTGATAGGAATATATATAAAAAAAATCTTAACCTTGTCAGTGTGGGATTAGTGGCTGGGTTGATCATTTTGTCATTGGGTTTCGGTACTGCGCTGATTGCTCTCTTCGGTGCCGATGCGAGTTTAGCTAATGCCGCTGCCAGTGAATCGACCGGTAATTTTTATCTCAACTTGCTCGGGGTCATCTTAGCCGCCGTGGTGTGTGGTGGCGGTTTATGGTGGATAAAAGATAATCCATTTCTTGCCGAAGTGTATTATGTTTGGCGACTCAAGGCGCTGCATAACCGTATTTATCGCCAACTTAAAGGCATTAAAAACGCAGCAAGTGCAAATAACCTCGATGCGTTCATTACCTTGAGTTTTTATTACACCAGCCAGAAGCAGGTGTACCTGCTTGATAATAATACCCTTACCATGCCCAAGTTAGAGCAAGATATGTCGCAACTCGAAGAGACTGTAACCGGATTAGGGCTGTCGGTATCACCCGATATGTTCGAGGAATCTATGCTATTAGCGCTGAAAACTTAAAGTTAAATTTAACGTTCAAGTGAGCTGTTTAAATCTGGTTTCATTCATCAGACAGAGGTAGGTGAACGGGAGGGTTTTGGTCTAAACTTGATGGAAGCAAGTGTTGCCAACACTCGATTGGCTGATGCTCTTATCCGGGTGAGTCATGAAAAAAACCATCATAGCGTTAATCCTATTCTTGTGTGGCAGTCTGCATTTTCAGGCGAGCGCTGAAGATGCACTCGATATCGCGATACTGGAATATCCCCCCTATGAGTATACCTATAACGGTCAGTTTCATGGCGTGTCGGTGCGTCTGGTCGAAGCCGTCTTTCAGCGAATAGAGCAGCCCATAAAGTTACAGGTATTGCCCTGGTCCAGAGCACTGAAATTTATGAAAGAGGGCAAAATCGATGGATTAATCGAAGTCCTGATTGTTCCTGAACGCCTGGCCTACATCGATTTTAGCCAAGTCGTACTAATGGAGGAGAGGATAACCCTTTTTGTCGTCGAAGACTCTCCAATCACCTTCGATGGGGATTTAACAGCGCTGAGTGAGTATCATTTTGGCGCCCGGCAAGATTTCAGTTATGGCGCTATTTTCGACGAAGCGATAGCAAACAAGGTCATTAAGCATATGAGTATCGATGTTGAGTTTGATACCTTACTGCTCAAGCTATGTACGGGTCATATTGATATTCTTATCGGTGAAAAAAATACTATTCACTTCACTTCCAGCCGTATTAAGGTGTTGCAAAACACCTCCATTGAGCGTTGTAAAAATATCAAGAGACTATCGCCGGTTATTCAGTCCACATCTGCTTATATGGCTTTTTCCAAGATGAATAAACTCACTCATATCAGAGATAGATTCGATCAGGCGCTCATTGAGATGAAGCGAGATGGCAGCTATGAGCAGATCATCGAAGCCTGGCGGAGCGAGAATAGCTTATAAGATTAGGAACCAGGAGTTAGCATAGAATCCAGGAGCTAGCTAAGAGCACTGCGAAGAGAATTATCTCTGTGCCTATCAATAAATGCCTATCACTCAATTTCATCAAAGCTATGCATAGATCCATTTATTTGCTATATCTCAGATTGGCGAGAAGTTGCTGAACGGAATATTTTCAGGTGGAAGCTAAGGGAGAGTCAATTGGGAATTAATGATCTGTGGTTATTTGTTATCTCGGGGATTGCACTGAATATTATGCCTGGACCGGACTCGCTCTATATTATTGGTCGTAGTGCGACGCAAGGCTTCAAGGGTGGTTCGATGGCCTCTTGGGGAATAGCAACCGGCACCTTAGTGCATATTTTGGCGGCGGCATTTGGCTTATCGGCCGTACTTGCGACATCAGCGATGGCTTTCACTGTCATTAAAGTGGTTGGGTGTTGTTATCTTATGTATATCGGCCTGTCTATGTTATTGAAGCGTCGTGGGGTTACGACTGAGGATGTTAAAGAGCAAGCGCCAACTTCGCTTTCTAAGGTTTACTATCAAGGATTTTTAACCAATGTGTTGAACCCAAAAATCGCGTTGTTTTTCCTGGCTTTCGTGCCACAATTTATCGCCTATGATTCCCCAAATAAAGCGCTGTCATTTATTGTGTTAGGTTTGATATTTATTTTCAATGGCATGCTCTGGTGTCACTTTCTCGCGTGGACCTCCTCTTCACTGAGTCGTAAAGTTAAACAGAGTTCATCCTTGAGTCATTGGTTGAACAAAATTGCAGGGAGTCTGTTTATCGGTTTCGGGGTCAAGTTAGCACTCGGTGAGCAGACTTGATCCCCATTTCGGCTTAGTCGTTCTATCTTGAGTTTCCCGTGGGTTTCAATTTGAAAACCGACTCGAACGCGGCTTTCAAAAGCTCTACCTTACTGGTTTCCCGTGGACTCTTCTTAAACACCATCGACAGGTTAAATTGGTAACTGGCCGAGTCCGAGTGGATGATCCGCATCTGCTTAGACTCCAGCTCAGTCTGAATATAACTCTGTGGCAGGTAGCCAATATAACAGCCGGAGAGTATCAAGGTCTTTCTGGTATCGAACTGGTACGCCTTTGCCGAGAGGTTAAGTTTCTTTAACTGCTCACGTCCCTCTGAGTCGATATCTATACCGGGATGTATCGAGGGAGATTGAGCTAGCATCTCGGGAGTGATCTTCTCATCGTTTAGTTTGAAATAGGGGTGATTGCTACTACAACACAGATAGATAGGCTCACTGAAGATAGTCTGGTAGCTCAAGCCTTCGATCTGCTGATAGCTTGGGAGTAAGCCGACGTGCGCCTTATCTTGCAATAAAGAACGTTCGATATTGTGAATGGCTTCACCGTCTAAAATCAAATGCAGATGAGGTTCTTTGATGTGCAGATATTGGATAACCTGAGCGAGCTTCTGCTGCATGGTATTATCGAGTTGATCGGCGCAGAGCAGGATCAATTCTCCACTCAACTCTTTCCCTAAGCCATTGACGAGCATTGAGAAGTCATTAAGTGAGTCAAACAGTTCTATGCAGGCGTGATAAACAGCCTGCCCATCTTCGGTTAAGGCAAAACCACCGCGTCCCCGGCTGCAGAGTTTGAGTTTCATTCGACTCTCAAGATTAGACATGTGCACGCTGATGGTCGAGCGAGTGACACCGAGCTCGGCTTCGGATGCCGAGAAGCCTCCGTTCTCTACGACGGTGCGAAAAATACGCAGTAAACGTAGGTCGTATTCGGTAATGGCTTTGGGAATGATCGAATGTTTACTCAAAGTTTGGCCACCATAAAACATAAGGTTTAATGTTTTGTATTTAACATGAGTTCATTTTGCTATTCAATAGAGATTATAAGCTTATAGATAAATTTTTTGATAAAGCCTTGTTTAATGCCTGCGGTCTATCAGGACCTGCGAGCTTTCAAGACGACTGACTTATCAATGCGGCTGTAACTGTCTTTTGTTAGAAAATAGTTATAGTTCCCAAGTTTGAAAGGCAATACCTATTTCTGCAGGAGTGAATATGCAAGATCTTAAAGACACCCGTTTGGTTAAACTCAGCTCTTATATTGATGGTCAGTGGAGTGAGGCCAGCGCCGATTCTTCTCTCACTTTTGAAGTGACCAATCCTGCTAATGATACCGTCGTTGCCAATGTGCTTAATGCCGGTATCGATGAAACAGAAGCGGCGGTACTGGCAGCGAAGAAAGCCCTGCCAGCTTGGTCTAAAAAGTCTGCCAACGAGCGAGCAGCCATCCTCCGAACTTGGTTTAACCTCATTATGGCGAATCAAGATGATCTGGGCCGGATCTTGACCTTGGAGCAAGGTAAGCCACTTGCCGAAGCGAAAGGTGAGATCGGTTATGGCGCCGCTTTCATCGAGTGGTTTGCCGAAGAGGGGAAGCGTGTCTACGGCGATACGATTCCGGGGCCATCGGGCGATAAACGCATCATCGTTATTAAGCAGCCTGTAGGGGTCGTGGCCTCGATCACTCCCTGGAACTTTCCTAATGCCATGATCGCCCGTAAAGCCGCGGCGGCATTAGCGGCGGGTTGTACTTTTGTGGTTCGCCCCTCTCCACTGACACCACTGTCGGCGCTCGCTATGGCAGAGCTTGCCGAGCGGGCGGGGATCCCGGCTGGGGTATTTAATGTCGTCGTGGGTGAAGATGCCGTCGGCATGGGCAAGGTATTGACACAACATAAGGATGTTTCAAAGTTCACTTTCACGGGGTCGACCGCTGTCGGCAAGATATTGATGACGCAGAGCGCATCGACGGTGAAGAAAATCTCCATGGAGCTGGGTGGTAATGCCCCCTTCATCGTCTTCGATGATGCAGATATTGACGCCGCCGTTCAGGGCGCACTCGTCTCTAAATATCGCAATGCGGGCCAGACATGTGTCTGCACTAATCGAATCTTTGTCCAAAAAGGCATTGCTCAGGAGTTTACCGATAAGTTTGCCACTGCGGTTGCTAATTTGACGGTGGGAGATGGACTCCGTGAAGGGGTGACTATCGGCCCGATGATCTCATCGACTGCGGTCGATAACGTCAGCAAGTTAGTGAATGACACGCTTGCCCAAGGTGGCACTTTGCTCGCAGGTGGTCAGCGTAGCGCTGTGGGGGCTAATTTCTTCGAGCCGACGATTGTCACCAATGTCACCAATGATATGGCCTTGGCGCGTAATGAGATATTTGGTCCTGTGACACCGATTATCAGCTTCGATACCGAAGAGGAAGTCCTTGCTATGGCTAATGATACCGAATATGGACTCGCGGCGTATTTCTACTCTCGTGATATTGGCCGTGTCTGGCGAGTCGGTGAGGGATTGGAGTTCGGCATGGTTGGCGTGAACGAGAGCATTATATCAAATGCGGCGGCGCCATTTGGTGGGGTGAAGCAATCGGGAAATGGTCGTGAAGGTTCTAAGTATGGACTCGATGACTATCTGGAGATCAAATACCTGTGCATGGGTGGCCTAGATAGGTAGATAGGTAAAAGGTTTTCGGAACCTAGAACCTCGCAGATTAAATAAAAGGACAAGAGTAATGACGAACAGTAATTTACAAGCGCGCAAAGTGAAAGTGATGCCCCGTGGCCAAGGCAATGTCTACCCTGTGTATGTCGAGCGTGCGAAGAATGCTGAACTTTGGGATGTCGAAGGTAAACGATATATAGATTTCGGTACCGGGATCGCGGTGTGTAATACTGGTCATAGTCATCCAAAAATTGTGGCCGCGGTTAAGGCGCAGTTAGATAAGTTTAGTCATACTTGCGTCATGATCAACCCCTATGAGTCGGCAGTTGAATTGGCTGAAAAACTCACCGCTATCGCACCGGGTGACAGTGATAAGAAAGCCATCTTTGTTACCACAGGGGCCGAAGCCGTAGAGAACTGTGTCAAGATAGCCCGCGCTTATACGGGTCGCAGAGGGGTTATCGCCTTTAACGGTGGTTTCCACGGTCGAACTAATTTAACCATGGCATTAACGGGTAAAATCAGTCCTTACAAGCACCAGTTTGGCCCATTTGCAGGTGATATTTACCACGCCCCCTTTCCTATGGCTTTCCATGATGTCTCGGTAAAGGACTCGCTTAAGGCGATTGAAAACCTGTTTAAGGTGGATATTGCGCCGAGCGATGTCGCAGCCATTATCGTCGAACCTGTGCAAGGTGAAGGTGGCTTTTATGCCGCGCCGAGTGAGTTTTTACAGGCACTGCGTCAACTGTGTGATCAACATGGTATCGTCTTGATCGCCGATGAGATCCAAACGGGATTTGGTCGTACCGGCAAGATGTTCAGCTTCGAACATGCTGATGTTGAAGCAGATCTGATGACCATGGCGAAAGGCATTGCTGGTGGATTTCCTATTGCGGCCGTCGTGGGGAAGAGTGAGATAATGGATGCACCTCTGCCTGGCGGTTTAGGTGGTACCTATGGCGGATCGCCTGTGGGCTGCGTCTCTGCGCTAGCGGTATTGGAAGTAATGGCGGAGGAGGGATTGGTGCAGCGAGCATCGCTTATCGGTAGCATCTTCAATGAACATCTGAGTTCACTTCAAAAGATTTATCCGCAGCTGATTGGTGAGATCCGTAATCAGGGGGCGATGATCGCCATGGAGTTGGTTATTGATGGGGATTCTGAGCAGCCAAATACCGAGCTGACTCAGGCGATTATCGGAAAAGCGGCCGAGCATGGGCTGATTCTTCTGGCCTGCGGCTTCTATGGCAATGTGATTCGCTTCCTGCCTGCTCTGACTATCTCAGATGAGATAATCAGCGAAGGGTTGGAGAAATTCACTCATCTGTTTAACGAGCTTGCCAGGGCTTGAAGGTGATATCAGCTACGAGCTAAGACATTCTCCATGTGGGAGCGGCTTTAGCCGTGAATGTTTAAGGGCTACGAGTTACCAG
>SDWK01000695.1 GCA_004195335.1 Shewanella sp. | reverse complement strand
GCCCTATATTATATCAACATTCATTGGCTTTCAGCAAACATAAGCAAGGTAAAATTTCAACAATTTTGAACCACGGCCACATTCAAGCTAGAAGCCATAGAAATGGCTGTCCTGCCTTTTCATCGATTGGTCCCGCAAAAAGGTATGGCTAAGGCTCTTTTGGTCGGTGTAAGTCGAAACGAAGGTCTTCTGAAATGCCGTAATAGGCTGAGGGACCTCCGGCTCGAAAGACGGGCTGGGCGAGGGCGGTTTGGTAAATGCCTTCTGAACTCAGCAACTGTTTATCTATGTGTACTGCAACGACTTCACCTAATACTAACCAAGTATCAATTTTCTTTCCGTCGGCGGCTTGTAACTGAATGAGTTGCGATAGCTTACATTCAAAATTGACCGGACTTTCGAGTACTCGATCGGCGGCGACGATAATGCCGGCTGCAGGCGTGAGTCCGGCAAAGTCGAACTCATCACTTGCATTTGGCAGTGAAGCAGAACTTAGATTCATTTTTTCGGCGAGATTTCGGGTGGCTAAGTTCCACACAAATTCACCTGTTTCTGCAATATTGGCGACGCTGTCTTTCCAACCGACACTGGCGAAACCAATAATCGGAGGGCGATAATTAAAACAGTTAAAGAAGCTATATGGCGCAAGGTTACGTTGCCCTTGTGCGTTGCGCGAGGCTATCCATCCAATAGGGCGCGGACCGATAATCGCGCTTAACGGATCGTGTGGTAGGCCATGGCCCTTGCTGGGTTCGTAGAAGTAACGATTATCTTCGTTCATTGTGACCTACCCGTGAGCAATGAAAAGTGGAGTTAGCGTATACGTAAAACCTTTTAAGTTCCATTTTTAGGATCTGGTCTGTATCTCTCCAAACTCACTTTAACTCTCGTTTAACTAGCTGTTATTTTTATAAAACTAGTCAATACCTCCCTAAGTCAGATAGACATATTGGATATCGAACACGAGACTGGGTTGGAGACCCCGACGTTTATAGTTAGATGTAGTCTAACTATAAACGTCAACCCTTGCCCGTTGAAAGTGCCACGACTACCTAGACGTAAGGCCGTATTAGCACTCGAGCACTCGACGAGTATCACAATCCCCAATCCATTTTAGGCAAATGTTCGACAAACCACTCAAACGCTCTGCCTTGTTGGCCTTTATACCAGGCGATATACAAACTTTGGCTTTGCCTGGGGATTGAACAGGACTTTTGGATTAACTCCCCCCGGTCTATGTAGGGTTTGGCCATATGCAGAGGTAAAAAGCCGATGCCCAAACCTTGGATTTGAGCAGCTGCTTAGCCTCCATGGTATTGATGCGGATCATCTGTTTACTCTTAAACACACCACTAACGCGAATGGGTAATCTTTGTGAGGTGTAGGCCACCACCACGGCGTTGTGGTCTCATCGAAATACAGATGAGCGTGGTAATTCGAATGTATATTGGCTGGGAATGCCATAAAAGTAATCCATTAATCTGTTTACTTGTTATCAACCAATTGCGCTAGCTCAGTACGACTGGTGATCGCTAATTTATCGTAAACACGATAGAGATGATTCGACACCGTTGAAGGTGCCAAACTTAAGAGTTTAGCCACTTCTTTAAACGACAGTCCCTTGCATATCTGCTCAACAATTTGTTGCTCCCGGTTACTGAGGAGATCAAGCGGACCTAATGGTCGTAAATTGACTACTACTAAATCACCCAAGGGCTTAAAAGAGATCGCCAGTTTATTTATTTCCAGTGTTACAGGCTCACTGTCAGGTGAAAGTTGCGGCATAGCAAAAGGTAAAATAGTCGCCGCTCTTTTAGGAAAATATTCATTGAGCAAGCTAACAAAACGCGGTTGAACTTCATGGAAACAGCCCAGGCGATCACAAATCGCCGAGGCTGCTTGTTGTGAGGGGGATTGCGGTAAGTCTCTGCCTGCATGCAAGTGAAGGAAAAAAGCATGTGAAGCCGCTGAGACTAAATGAAAAGTAAGATGCTGTTGTAATTGTTGCTCGGCTTGAGTGAACACCTGCTCTCGGTCAAAACGGTACAAACTTAATAGGGAATACAAACCATTTTTATCTAAATGACCGGTCGCCAAAATACGTTCAATACCATAAGGCTGAAATAATCGTTTATATAAACTTGATTGGTAAAACATCTCATCACTAATCACATCCGACATATCGATTGGCTTGCTTAAGTTATTGATAACCCGTTCTTTAATGGGATTGATTTCAATGGTCTCAGTCAAGCGCTGAGCATAGTGTTCATCTAAACCAAGGTGGTCGGCATAATGGAAATGAATACTTGCCTGATTACCCGTTCCCCAAAACGCGGCGTCAAAATCAATCACCTGCGATAATTGCTCAAGCGCCCAAACACGATATTGATTTGGCGCTATACGCGCTGCAGAACGATAAAGGTGACTAATGAATTCATCTACATTAGCTGAACTTTCAACTTTCCTGTTGTCCATCATTTCTTAAGTTAGCCCCATTGATAATCATAGTTGTTGTGTAAATGACGCCCTCTTGCTGATAGATAATAGAGGTTATTAGGTCATATTTACTATGTATCGCTTAAATTTCTTTTGCCAATATACAAGTATCCGTTTGGCCACTGAATAGAACTTATGAAACCTAATATTAATATCGAACCCGGTTTGCTTAACAATGAAACACAGTTTGCCGACCCTTTTTTTAGACAATTTAGCCTGCGTAGCAATAAACAACCACTTAAGCTGACAGACGACATCAGTAAAGACTACCAATTCCCAACATTTTATGGTGATGCCAGTTGTAGCATCGGGGTATTTTTATGTGACTATAAACAGGCTCAGGCAATGTTACCTCACCCTAAAATGAAACCCGTCGCCATGCCCAAAGGCCGCGCTTTAGTCACATTTTCTTGTTACGAGTACCGTAATGTATTAGGCGTTGCCCCATACAACGAAGTAGCGATGACCATTCCGGTGATGATAGATCCAACAATAAACATACCGGTATTACCCATGGTAATGGATGGTTTTAGTAAGTTTGGCTATTACGTTTTTCATATGCCAGTCACCTCTTTAGAAAACCGTATTCGCGGTAACAGCATTTGGGGGTTACCTAAAGTCGTCGATACCATTGAAATTAATGTTAAAGGCGATATAGCCAAAACCACGGTAACTGATGAGCAGGGTAACGAATACTTTTCTTTGAAAGTACCAACCACAGGTAAGGCAACAAATTTTGATGTCAGCTCCAATTTATACTCCAAATTAAATAATCAGTTGCTACAAAGTCCTACGCAATTTAAAGCCTCTTTTACCGTTAATAAATATATGGATCGGCTATGGAAAAAAGGTGGAAAAGATCCCGGCGTATTAACTTTGGGCACCGGGCCATATGCTGCGATGTTACGCAAACTTGAAATTGAACCTCAGCCGTTTCAGTTTCGTCATACCCATCATATGAATGCTTGTTTTGATCTTCCTAACGAGCAATATCAAGCACCTTTTATCTTTAACAATGAACAAAAAGGAGCATAAGAATGATGAAGGCATTAGCTGATCAAACCATATTATTAGTTGGAGCCGGAGCCGTCGGAGCAACCATTGCGGCGTGGTTAGCACCAAAACATGAGCACTTTTATGTGCTTGACCAAGGCGAAACATTAGCAACTATCAGGCAAAGTGGTGTTTCCTCTTACCTACAACATCAAAAAGAGGCCAAAGTAAAAACAGTCGTTAAAACCGTCGACAGTTTTCAGGACTGTCCCAAGCCAGATATTATTTTACTCTGTGTCAAAAATTATAGTTTGGCGGGGTTATCACAAGCCATTATTAGCGCCTATGGTGAAGAGTTTGCTCAACAGGTATTGGTGGTTGGTTTGCAAAATGGTGTAGTAAATCAAAAAATACTGCCATTATACTTTTCTAACATTGTGTACGGCATCATTAGCTTCAATGCCTGGCTGGATTCTCCCGCGGTGGTTGGTTATCAAAGCAAAGGACCATTTATTTTTGGCCGGCCTGACAATTGTCAGCAAAACAACATTGATTTGATTACTGCGTTTTTTAATCAAGGAGTCGAGGCGCTTGCCAGTGAACATTTTCAAGATGCCGCCTTATCAAAAATGGTCATCAATCTAACCAACTCATTTACCACCTTAGTAGGACTTGGTTATAGAGAAATTGACAATCAGTCTTTATTTCAAAAAATACTCAGTCAGTTAACCTATGAGGGAGTACAAATAGCAAAAGCATCCGGGCATAACGAATGCAAAGTGGGCGACATTCCCAGTTGGTTTATTATCAGTGCCAGCGCAAATTTACCCCAATTTCTAACACGAAAAGTATTTGAAAAAAATATCAATAAAATGGTGGTGAGCAGCATGGCACAAGACATCATACAAAATGGCCGTAGCGATAATGAACTTGCCGATATTAACGGTCATATGCTGGCGTTAGCCGAAAAACACCAGGTTGATGCGCCGTTCAACAAAGCCTTGTATCTACTGTGTCAGTCTGCGTTTAGTCAAGCGGATTTTAGCCCGCTTAGTGTTACAGATGTTTGGCAGCAGATGAACTTACACTAATACCAATCAGTATAAGAAAGTGATCTACTCAGCGTGTTTTTTGGCAACTAATTCAAGGCGAATGGATGATGGAATGGTTGTTCCCTTGTGAGGCAATTCAACGCAGAAGTTGGCAGCCAAAAACACGCCTAACAGGCGAGTTTTAGCGCATCCGATGCTGTGTTAACGAGCTTTAACGTAGAACAACTATGTTC
>SDWK01000693.1 GCA_004195335.1 Shewanella sp. | reverse complement strand
CAGGGATGGTGGAAGTGCAGGTATTGCAGGAGCAAATACCTGCCGACCGCCAGGGATGGTGGAAGTGCAGGTATTGCAGGAGCAAATACCTGCCGACCGGCTAATCGGGTGGCGCATGGATGCACCACCCTTGGTAAACCGGTCCCTGCGGGTCTGATTAAACCCTATCCGCGAGTGTACTCAAACCCGGTTCGATAAGGCGAAAGACAGATAGATCAGGAGATTTATCTATCCACCGGAGATCTCTATTGACCCACTAAAAAATGGCTATGTGGACGCCTATCCCCATCGCTAACCGATAAAATTCAGACTGAACAGTCTTCGCTACCGGCCAAGTAACAGGACTGGCCAAAGGTGATACAGGTATGCCCAGCAACGCATAAAACCCATTTTGACTAGCACCAAACCAAACCAGACCCTACAAACAGGGTCTTATTTTTAGATGCATAAGGCTAGAGTAACAAGCGCCGCTCTGACTATTAACCTGGCGGACAAATAGGTCCATTCCTATTTTATCCATCGCCCCTGAAAACCTGGCGCAGTTGCTTGGAACTGCTTGATTTTCAGGGGCTCGCATTGGTCTTCGACCAACGTTGACGCATCCTTGCGTCTCGTATTAACCCGCCGGGTTAATAGCTCATGATTTACACAGGCTGCTGAGGACTCGCCTCCGGCAGTTTTTCGTTAGCCCTCGGCTCGGCATTTTCAGTACCCAGCTGTTCAAAATCAGAATTAGAAATCATCGAGTTAATCAGTCCAACGACCATCAACGCCATCACAATCGAAAAAGGTAGTGCTGCGGCAATAGAGGCTGCCTGCAACGCTTTAAGCCCACCGGCCATCAACAACACGGCAGCAACAGAACCAACTGTCATCCCCCAAATAACACGGAACTTTTTAGGTGGATTGTTGGATCCCATGGACAGAAGGGTGCATATCACCAGAGTGCCGGAATCCGCCGATGTCACAAACCAAGTCAAGATCATCAGGGTTGCTAGCGCCGCCATGGGCCACGTTGCCCACTCCACATTTAAAGCTTCCAATGTGACATAAAGCGCCGTGGTCAGGTCCTTGTTAACTGCCTCGACAATGCCACCATCACCGTAGAGCTCCATATGAAGTGCCGTGCCGCCAAATAGCGCCAGCCACAGGAAGCTCACCAAACAAGGAACCAGAATCACTCCCAACAGAAATTCACGGACGGTTCGCCCCCGGGAAATACGCGCGATAAACATGCCCACAAAGGGTGCCCAGGAGATGTACCAGCCCCAGTAAAAGACGGTCCACCAGCCTTGCCACTGACTCTCAGGATTAGGGTCGACCCAGAAGCCCATGGGAATCATATTCGCTAGATAGTCACCCACGCTGGTCACATAGAATCCCAGTAGAAAAACGGTAGGCCCCGCAAACAGGAAGAAAGCAAACAGGATCATTGTCAGCTTGAGGTTCAGCTCACTGAGGATTCGAATACCCTTAGATACACCGGACACAGCCGAGAAAGTGGCTGCCGCTGAAATCCCAAGAATTAGCCCCACTTGCCAAGTGATCGAAACGTCAATACCGAACAGATAATTCAAGCCAGCATTCATCTGGGAAACACCCAGACCCAAAGAGGTGGCAACACCAAACACCGTTGCGAACACACCCAGCAAATCGACCGCATGACCCGTGGGGCCATAGATGCGATCACCGAGCAACGGGTAAAGGGCAGACCGGATGGTCAATGGCAATCCTTTACGAAAGGCAAACCAAGCCATCGCCAGACCCGCTACTGCATATATTGCCCAGCCGTGAAAACCCCAGTGAAAGAATGAGATACGCATCGCTACCTGCGCCGCTTGCGCGGAACCAGCCTCGATGCCTGCCATTGTTATGAAGGGGTTGCCCTGAAAATGTTTGATCGGCTCGGCGATGCTCCAGAACAGCATGGCTATACCCATACCTGCTCCGAAAAGCATAGAAAACCAGGAGAAGAAACTGAATTCTGGCCGCTCATCATCGGCACCTAATCGTAGTTTACCAAATCGACTAAAAACCAACCACAAGGAGAGGAAGAAGAAAATGCACGTGAGACTGACGTAATACCAGTTCAACGTCGTCTGTATCCAGTTCTTAACATGCTGATAAACCTCACCAGCAAACTCTACATTAATAATCTCGCACAGGTGCTGGCGCTAATACTTCACGTGCGCCATTATTGCCCGGTGTAGATACGACACCTTGCATCTCCATTTGTTCAACTATTCGTGCTGAGCGGTTATAACCTATTCTGAACTGTCGTTGTACACTGGAAATTGAAACGCGGCGTTTTTCAGTGACAAAATTAACGGCTTCATCATAAAGCGCGTCAACTTCTTCAGCCTCACTACCTTCTGCTTGTTCACCTGGTAATAAAATGTCCTGATCGTGCTCACCTGACAGGATCTCTTCAACGTAGTTAGGCTCACCACGAGATTTCCAATCTTTAACTACCGCATGTACTTCATGATCATCAACAAAAGCACCATGTACACGCGTTGGTACACCCGTACCCGGTGGTAAATAAAGCATATCACCCATACCAAGTAACTGCTCTGCCCCTTGTTGATCTAAAATCGTACGAGAGTTCAAACCTGACGATACCTGAAACGCCATACGCGTTGGAATATTGGCCTTAATTAAACCGGTAATAACATCCACTGAAGGACGCTGTGTAGCAAGTATTAAGTGAATACCTGCAGCACGTGCCTTTTGTGCAATACGAGCAATAAGCTCTTCTACTTTTTTACCGACAATCATCATCATGTCGGCAAATTCATCAACGATAACGACGATGCTTGGTAATTTTTCTAGCGTCGGTGGTGTTTGGTCTAAACTATCCGTTGGTTGCCATAACGGGTCTATAATCGGCTCACCTCTGGCAATCGCTTCAAGTACTTTCTTGTTGTAACCTTTTAAGTTACGTACACCTACCGCAGACATTACTTTATAACGACGTTCCATTTCACCAACACACCAACGTAGTGCATTAGCAGCGTCTTTCATATCAGTAACCACTTCAGCCAGTAAATGTGGAATACCTTCATAAACCGACAGCTCAAGCATTTTAGGGTCAATCATGATCATACGCACATCTTCAGGCGTTGATTTATACAGCAAGCTGATAATCATGGTGTTAACACCAACAGATTTACCTGAGCCAGTAGTACCGGCAACCAGTAAATGTGGCATTTTACCTAAATCGACTACCACTGGGTCACCCGCAATGTCTTTACCTAACACCATGGCAAGTGGCGATGAAGACTCTTCAAAAGCAGGACATCCGATAACTTCACTTAAATAGACAATTTCACGATGTTTATTAGGTAGTTCTAAACCAATCACTGATTTACCCGGAATAACTTCAACCACGCGCACACTAATAGCCGATAAAGCACGGGCTAAATCTTTCGATAGACTGGTAATTTTATTAACTTTAACACCGGGCGCTAAATCTAATTCAAAGCGAGTAATAACTGGTCCTGGGTAAACAGACACCACTTGCGCTTGTACGCCAAAATCGAGTAATTTCGCTTCGACTAAACGGCTTACCATATCTAATTCGTCTTGGTTAATCGGGTTTTTTGCTTTATCAGGTCGATCAAGTAAATCGATAGAAGGCATTCCCTGAGCACTGCCCTCTTCAACTGCCACAAGATTAACTTGGCCATTGTCATC
>SDWK01000221.1 GCA_004195335.1 Shewanella sp. | reverse complement strand
GGTAATGTGGCGGCCGGTAAAAAGGCAAGAGAGCGGGTCTTTTCACAATGTCGATACGGCGTTAGAGATCACTTTACGAACTGAAATAAATGCTTTTTTTGGTGAATATTTTTCGGCGCCACTGTTATTTAACTCCGAATGGGGAGAGGGCGAGTTATTGCAAGTCTGGAACGAAACTGATTTTGACTACCTGCAGCAGAATATGATTGGTCATCTGATGATGAAACGTAAGCTGAAACAAGCTCCAACCTGGTTTATCGGAGTGTTGGGTGATGGCGATAGGATGCTAACGGTCGATAATAGTGATGGCAGCGTATGGGTTGAAATACCGGGAGAGCAGCCCAGCGAAAAACTCAGCGATAGTTTGGATGGGTTTATTGCCTCTTTAATACCGAGAGTCGCCCCTCCCGAGTTACATGTTGAGGAGTCTATGCCTGAGCTTGATCATCCGGGGATCTGGCAGCGTATCAAGTTGATGTGGCGCAATTTAAGAGGTAATTAGATTCTAGGACCTAGGTCCTAGAATCTAGCTCCTTCTTTTAAAGATGATCCCAAGAGATATTTGAGACAATCCTGCAAGCATCACAACGGAAATGAAACATATCTAGAAGTGGTTCTTCGAGTAACCAGTTTTTATTTCCGCAACGTGGACAAGGCCTAGCTTTCTCTGAGGCTAGAGTATCTCCACCAACGCGATAGAGGTAGTAGTAAGTTGGAATTTTTGTCAGGTATTCAATCCGACCTCTTAAATCCCAACCGCGACGAAATAGATCGCTTTTCGGTGATGTTAGCTCCTCCAACGCCGCAAATTCGGCTTTTGTGGCCGCAGCCATCTGCAGTTCGTCGCAGGCTTGCCATTCAGTTTGCCAACGAATAATGCGCTTGTGATCGCCGTTAAATGTCGCTGGAAGTTGATATAGGGGGATCGGCTGCAGGGTGTCTCCATTACGAACCGGAGAGCACATATGCACATAACTGGTATACAGCAGCTGCCAACTGGGTGTTTCGGTACTACTTACCTCTGAATTAATATCTTGCCCGATATACTTTTCTCTGGGAGCCAGAAGTTTAGCTTCTGTTAACTCGCTCAGAGCCTGCTCGACCCAAGGGCTATTGAATCGTTTTGCTAAGCTACTCTTCTCTGGCATCAGCAGCCTGACTTTAAACTCACCGTCATTGAACGCAACGGCGAACTCCCGCCCTAATACTTGGCCATTAGCTCGATATGCTTCCAGTAATCCATTGATCGTTTTTTCGGCGGCGGTAATCGTGGTGTTGTCAAAACATTCAAATCTTAGCTCAACAACCTGCATTACTTTTCTGCCTTATGGTTTTCTTCCAAAAACGTTAATCGTTCATTCATCTCTTTATAAGCAGCCTTTAATTGCATGAGTTCTTTTTTTAGTTCAGCAATTTCAGCTTGTTCATCTTTTGGCTTGGCTTTTTCTTGCGTCACCTGCATATCTGGCAGTTGATTGATTAAATCTTGTGACATGGATTTATACTGCTGTAAGCCTTGTATGAGGATCGGCATCGGGACACTGTTACCCAGCTTAGCCTTGATCAGTGCAAGGCTGGGAACCTTACCGGAGGTTGCGATCGATTTTGCTGCGGCTAATACGTGTTCTAAAGAGCTCATAATTAGTTAATTTTCTCATCGGTTAGTCGATATTACTAACATAAAAGTTTTCGAATAAATAAAAAACAATTAAAACAGGTAGATACGGTTTTGGCCTGTGATTTGCTTTACCTCTTCTTATCATAATAATGAAACGGGAAGACATAGTGAAAACAAATTTAATGGGTTTAGTATTTATTGGGGTCACAAGCTTAGGTCTAACAGGTTGTGTGCTCAATGTTGGCGACAGTGAATCTGGGTGGGATAACCAAGCGAGCTGGGAAAAATCTCAAACTAACAATAGAGCAAATTTGGCCAGATTGAGTCTAGGGATGAGCCGAGATCAAGTTCAGATCTTGATGGGGCAAGCCGATTTCAATGAAGCTTATATTCAGGAAAATAAAGAGGTCCATGTACTCTTTTACCGTACTCAACATATGAATGGCGATGGAAAAACCACAAAAGACGAATGTACCCCTGTGGTTATCAGTAATGGTGCGCTCGTAGGTTGGGGAGAAAAGGCGTACGGTAATATCTAGGCCTGTTGACCTTTCATGGTTGTTTTTGCAGCGAGTCGTTGGCTTTTATTCTTTATCTATGAGAGTTAGGCGGAGCTTGTGTGGTGTAGTGATTCTTGGTAGATGCTCCTGCGTTACTCTACCTTCTACATCTGACCTCCATGGATGGAGGAAATGTCTTATTTTGTATGGAACAAAATAGACCATGCAATCGTACATAAATAGGCGATAACGTAATAACTCTTGTTAAAAGTGGCGGCTAACAAACGCTGCCCTACGGGCTCATCTCAATGGGCTTATTGCTGTGTCACGAGCTTTTCGCTTAATCCATTAGGCGTCATCGCTCAATGCCTTGCACTAAACCCATTGAGATTGAGTAAAATTCAAGCTCGAAAGATAAACCGGTCCTAGTCACTTTCTTAACTGGGCGTCTAAATGGTCGATAAGTTCTGACCATTGGGCGTCTTCTTCTATGGACTCTTTTAAGAAACTTTTTTGTGACTCATTCCAAATGTCAGCCTGAAAGATAAGTACTTTATCTAGAATGGTATTACTGCTAATAAATTTCTCGATACTCTCCTCGCTATTTTCCAAACCGAGTTGTTCGAATAGGTGGCTAAGGTCTTGTGGCGTTGTATCCATCTATGGCTCCAGATCATGAATTATGGTCGATATTACAAAAAGGCTTATATAAGTATGGAACAAACGCCAGAAAGTGACTATTTTTAATGCGATACATGATTGATATTTACACTATTAAGCTTGCTTGCTACATTGTTAGATAATTGATCTAGATCAAAGGTTAACATTGATGACAAATGCAGATAACCAACAATTAGAGCAGTATCGAGCCGTTTATCTCACAGCTGAAGATTTGCGAGTTGCAGCTTCTATACTCTATAACGCCTACCATGATGATCCGTTTTTTATCGATGCCCTGCATGGGGGCGATCTTGCTATGTACGAACAGAAGTTAAGAGGGGCGATTCGTGAAGAGTTGAACGAATTATGGCAACAGGAGCAGGCCTTAATCGGACTGTTTGATGATGAACGCATGATAGGTGTTGCTTGTATCGTTACACAGCAAGTGCCTTTAGGGGAGGCTAGATACTGGCATTGGCGCTTAAAGATGTTAATCAGTACGGGTTGGCAATCGACTCAAGCATTAATGAATAAAGAGGCCTGCTTGTTAGAGCATCTGCCCAGTCCCAGTTGTGGAATTTTACAATTTATCGCCATATCACCGACTGAGCAGAGTAAAGGTTTGGGAAGCCAGCTTGTTGAAGCCGTCTTGAGTTGGTGTGATGAGCAACCTGAACTCGACGGGATCGGGGTGTTTGTGAGTGAATCGAGCCATGCACAATTATTTAGTCAGCATGGTTTTGCCCTTTTAGAAGCTATATCGATAGGAAAGGTAGAAGGGGAGTTGCTCTTTTATCGTGGACATGAAAATGACTAACAATACCGACGATATAAATAAACACATAGATAGAAAACAGAGGTATAGAAGTTTTAAGGAGTTCTACCCTTTTTATCTATCTCAGCATCAAAATCCCACCTGCCGCGGACTACATTATGTAGGCAGCCTAATTGTATTATTAATTTTAATTGTGGCCATTATAACTGGCAGCTTAGTATCACTTCTATTATTACCTATAGTTGGATATGGTTTTGCCTGGCTAGGCCATTTTCTATTTGAGAAGAACAGACCTGCCACTTTTGACTATCCTTTATATAGTTTCATGGCTGATTGGGTCATGCTGAGTCAAAAGGTTATCCGTATTTTTGTCGCAAATAAAGAAAATGGATAACTTACCCATAGGCGTATTTGTTAAGTCCACAATCTCCTAAAGTCTGTAAATAGTATTCTCTATTCAGTAATTTTATTCGCTTATTCAATGAGTTTGGTCTGGCTTCACAAAATAATCAAATCGGTGATCTCTATATGTTCAGATGCGTGTGTAAGAGATCTCTCTCAAATCCGCAGGATAAGTTACTCAATATTTGAGCTGTATCGATATTGATTTATAATATAGATTATAATTCAAAGGCTTACTGCGCATTCCTGCATGCAATTTAAATTAGCACTTGTAACGTTTCTCTTCGTTTTCTAAGTTATGCCAGCTTATATTGTTAAAGTCATTTGAATGCCGTGATACTTGTTTGATAGCTGAGGTGTCTCTATTGGCTAGAGTCATATCCATCATTGGGATCCTTGGAGCAGAATTTAGGTATTGGCCCCTGAGAACCGGATCTGTATCCAAAATACAGAGGTATAATCAAAAAAAACAGCTAGATAGATGAAGAAAACACGCTAAAGGATGACAAATATCATTTCGGAGATTGCCGAGCTGATAACCGATAGGAATACACGGCTATTACTCGTATAGAGATTGTTTTTTCTTCTTTTATCGAATTTATCAAAGAGATATTTTTTTTGCGTATATCCAATCTGCCAGTCTTCTTGTGAGAGATCTCTTACATGAGTGTGAGAGATAAGAATTGTTTACTTGTAGTAAAACCTCACCTTGTTCATTTTATCTAGGTAAGACAGTTGTTTACGACAAACTTCGAAGTAAGCATTAGTTTTCACGAATGTTAAAGTTTAGTATTTAACCCGTTTTTATCTCAATTTCCTCTAAAATTTAACTCGTACAAGGAAATACGTAAACGAATGGAAGCGATGGTCAGGATGATCAAAAGTGGCTGATGGAACAGCACTGAAAGGAACCTATCAAGGACGAGGCACTCTAGGATGGCGTGCTAAATCTCAACTAGGGAAGGTTAAACAATCCAGGATGGAAGGTTTACTGTCTGGAAGACAGATATTACAGGGAGTGTATTGAAAGGATGCAACAGGGATGAGATTGGAAAGGCTTACGGAGTGAGCCAGCTCAGTAAATGGATAACTGAGAACAAGGATGAGTAACTACTTTTTAAGTAGATACAGGGAAAAAATGGAATTTGTAGGGAAATACAAGGAAGACGTTGGACACGCTTACGGATGAGCTAGCTCAGTAAATGGATGACTGAGATCAAGGATGAGTAACTGCTTTATATAAGTAGATACAGGGAATAAATGGATTTATAGGGAAATATATGAAATACATGGATGACATTGGACACGCTTACGGATGAGCTAGCTCAGTAAATGGATGACTGAGATCAAGGAAGAGTAACTGCTTTTATAAGTAGATACAGGAAACAATAGGATGTTACATGGATGATGCAGGGAGCACATTGAACGCATGGACGGTGCAGGGAGCATTATAAATAGCGGGATAGCTTACAAAGAGACAGAAGGCGCGACTCCGTAGGGGCCGCGCTTTTTCTTTATCTGTACGATTTTATTTTTAGCTTAAATTGCCTTATACCAATCGGTATAAGAAAGTGCTTTACTCAGAGTATTTTTGGCAAACTAATTCAAGGCGAATGGATGAGGGAATGGTGCTCCCTTCTGAAGTCATTCAACGCAGAAGTAGGCGGCCAAAAATACTCCTGAAAGGCGAGTTTTAGCGCATCCGATACTGTGTTAACGAGCTTAAACGTAGAATAACTATGTTCTTCACTCGTTGACTTGCCTCAGAAGCGCTAAATTCTCGCTGAGCGATCACATCTTTATACCGATTGGTATTACAGCTTATAGAGTTTATTTACACTTTCCTGAATTACAACTGCTACGAGAGCCACAACTTCCCCCTACTGAGCCCCGAGATTCCGGTGCCTCTAACCATTCGGGTTCTGGAAATATTGGCCATTGTACTTTTTGTATTTGTTTTCCGTGCATCCAAATATGGGCTCGAAATTGATTGATACCGTCAGTGCTAAACTCGAGAATATATTTGGCTTTCCAAGTGAGGCCACTAGTGCCGCCTATACTAGGTCTGGCCGATTCCATTGCAATTGCAAGTAATTGTACCTTCTGTTGCTGGCATTCACGTTCAGCAAATACCCGGCTAAGTTCAGCCATTTGTCGAAGTTGCCAGAAAAATGCTGCAATAACAACGAGTGCAACAATGAGTAAAAAGTCTGTCATCATGCTTTTGTAACCTTAAATAATCCACCAATAGCAGCGGATAGCTGCGGACTCCTATTCGGGTTACGAAGCTCGGCAAGTATTTGAGTTCGTAACTCAGGGATCACCACAATATCAGCAAAAATTTGATTAAAGAAGTGCTGTTCCTGCGTTGCGAGCGCTTCTAAGTAAATAGTGCGGGTTTCATCGTGTTTCAGTACTGTCCAGTTTCTGCCAGCTATGGTGATCAACGCATCGGCATTGAGCTGGTTACTTTCTGCCAAGTGTAATACGGCCCCTTGGGCCAGTGATGGATGTGATGCCAGTGCTCTTAAGTAATAGAGTGTTGTTGTCTTATCTGCTGAGATCAACTTGGCTAATATGATTTCTGCCAGCTCTTTATCTATTGTTAAATGCTCAAGACACTGGCAGATTGCGATCTGTACTTCTGTCGAGGCGTAATTAAAGCAGGCTTGTAGATGTTTAAGGTGATCTAATTCATTGGCTCGAACACAGATATCAGCAATGCCTTGCAAACCTATTTCTTGCCAGTTCTCTGCCTTTACCTGTCCGGAAATATATTGGTAGGCAAACTCATATTGCGGTGAGGCTTTATCACCTAACTGTTTCCGTACCAAGGCGTTAAATATAGCCAGTTTTTCAGCTGAAGGTTTAAACGCAAATGGGTGGTTAGCCAGCTTCTGCTGCTGCTCTTCTGATAGTGTCCGCGCCGGATCTCTCCCAAGAGCCTCAACAATCATCTTTATAAATTGGGTTCTTGGTGCCGGTGAGAGCAAGCCTCGTTCATCTAATGGTAATTTTAAAAACCAGATATAGTGTTGTTGGCTGGCATCCCAAAATACGATTGCAAATTGTGCATGCCCCTGTAGTGGGAATGGGTAAGGCGAGTTCAGGTTTTCTATTTCGTTAAAAGCCACCATGTCGATGTGCTGGACTCTTCGTCCCATGTCATAGACTTGGAATTGCGTATTAGCGCTTGTCAGGAATTGGCTGAGGGTCGTTATTTCTGTCATATGGCTGCCGTTACATCGGTGTTCTGCTATTTAATGGGGGCTATTATAGTGAGAACTTCAGTGAGATGGTATTATTGTCTGCTAAATTAAGATGAGAGCACTTGTTGATAATATTTGAAAGATGTTTCGATTCATCATCTCTTTCGTTTCGGCTGATAATAAGGTTAGATAAGTGCCATATTTAAAGACAGCTCAATTGCTGAATGAGTTGGAGAATGAACTCAGATTACAATCACTGTGGTCATCAGAGAAACCCTCAGAGGAAGCGATGAATGATACATCTCCTTTTAGTTGTGAGGCGATGTCATTTGAGAATTGGGTTCAGTTTATTTTGATCCCTAAAATGCATCACTTGATAGACAGTACCCAGTCTCTACCCACTAATATTGCAATAGCGCCTATGGCCCATCACGTATGGAGTAGCAAGCAAAGCTTACATACTTTGATTTTGATTTTTGACAATTTGGATACATTGCTCAGTGAACAAAGATAACATGCTAGAAGAGATGGTTGAGAAAGACCTACAGATGGATGAGCCCTCGGCAATGATAGAAGATGCTGACGAAGAGTCTGCGCCTGAAATTGAGATCTTGTTTGAAGATGATGATGTTGTGGCTATTCATAAGCCAGCAGGCTTATTAGTGCATCGCTCTTATCTGGCTCGTCGGGAACGATTTTTTGCGATGCAATTAACCCGGGATAAAGTGGGTTGTCATGTTTTTCCTGTTCATAGACTCGACAGGCCTACCTCGGGTGTACTGCTGTTTGCTAAAAGTAGCGAGATGGCCAATAAATTGTGTGCGCAATTTGAAGCTAAAACCGTAGACAAACACTATTTAGCCATCGTCAGAGGGAATATGAACGACGGTGGCACCTTAGATTATGCGCTTAAAGTAGAGCTTGATGATCACGGTGATAAAGATGTCGACCCGAATAAAGCCGCACAAGATGCAGTAACTCGCTATCAGCCTTTGATTAATGCTGAGATCCCTTATCCATCCGGTCGATATGCGACGAGTCGATATGCGTTTATAAAGTTAACCCCGCATACGGGGCGTAAACATCAACTACGTCGTCATATGGCTCATCTAAGGCATCCGATTGTTGGTGATACAACCCATGGTGACGGCAAGCAGAATAAGTTCTTCAGGGAACATTTTGCGATGAACAGGCTCTGGTTGATAGCCAAGCACCTCTCTTTCGATCATCCCAGAAGTGGAGAGCGTATCACTATCGAAACAGAGCTTGAACGGGAGTGGTTTACCTTGTTTGAAGCGTTTGGATGGGATGAAGAGAAGTTATCGACGGATAATTCCTGTTTAATTGCTTAGTAAAGTGAGCCTTTGCATTCAGTAAACGATATCAAGACTACTGATATTGACGAACAATGAAGTAATTGAAAGCATCTCCAGAAAAGGAGTCATCTATAATCAGTAGGTTACTCTTATTTTTTATGATTCGTTTCTTGGTTTTGTTTGATCATCTGAATGTATAGATTGAGAGAACGGATTCAAGATCTTGTCAGACTTAACGGTGCGAAAATAACACATGCGTCTGATGTGGGCAGAGCGATGAAGGTGTTTCCGGTGCTTTTGTCGGCTAGAGTGGCGCATCTTATTGAGTCCTTGAAACTTCAATTGAATCAGTTGGCATGAAGCCGTCAATAAAGTATGTTTGGATTATAAGTCGAAATTGATCACGAGGCGATCTGAAAAATGAAAAAAGTGAATCTGATTTTTGGAACTGTCTATGGCAATGCTCAATTCGTTGCTGAAGCCTTATGTCATGAGCTTCAGGGTGAGAGTCGAGATGTTTCATTGATTCAGCATGATGAATTAGATGGGTTCATTCCTCCGCAAGATGAAGTCTTATTGATAGTTTGCTCTACGACGGGGCAGGGGGATGTTCCGGAAGACATACAGCCTTGGTTTGAAAATATTAAAATAACAGCACCTTATCTTCCTGAACTTAGGTATGGCGTGATCGCTCTTGGCGACTCAAGTTACGATACTTTTTGTCGAGCCGGGATACAGTTTGATGAACTTTTCACTGAATTAGGTTCGACGCGAATTGGTGATATTCTAAAAATAGACGCTTGTGAAACAATGGAACCTGAGGTAAAAGCAAAGGCATGGCTGCAAAGCTGGAAAGATCTCATCGATATAGAAACCGTTGCTTAAGTTACATTAGTCAGCATTGGTTTAAATTTGCGCAAAGACTCAGTCAGGCGTTGTTGATCCCTATTGCCATTTTACCCGCAGCCGGGGTCATGATTGGTTTGGCGAGTAACCCCATTCCATTTATTCCAGATTTGGTGTCGGTGCTCATGTTAACTGTGGGTAACCTCATCTTTACCATGATGCCTATGCTATTTGCCGTCGCCGTTTCGATAGGTTTTTGTAAAGATCAGGGCATTGCGGCATTCAGTTCGGTATTTGGTTTTGGTGTATATATCTCGAGTATGGCAGCCCTGGCTGAAATTTATCAACTTCCAACTCGTACGCTGTTGGGGGTAGAGACCATTGATACCGGGATTGCAGGAGGGATGCTTGTAGGGGCTGTAACCTGTTTTGCGGTTAATCAGAGCCAAAAATTACGTCTTCCTGCCGTTTTTTCTTTCTTCGAAGGAAGAAGAAGCGCCCCTCTATTAATGATCCCCTTCAGTATTATCCTTGCCTATCTACTTATTCAAATTTGGCCGTCGATGTCTCTATGGATAGAGAGATTCTCCAATTGGGTCGTATATCAAAAGCCTGCTGAAGCCTTTGCGTTGTATGGTGCAGTGGAAAGACTACTCATTCCATTGGGATTGCATCATATTTGGAATGCGCCGTTTTATTTAGAGATGGGCCAGTACGTCAAGGATGGGGAAGTGGTTAGAGGTGAGGTGGCTCGATATCTTGCCGGAGATCCTCTTGCGGGAAATTTGGCGGGTGGATATTTAATCAAGATGTGGGGATTACCTGCAGCAGCCTTGGCTATTTGGCGTTGTGCTGACAAAGACCAGAGAAACAGAGTCGCTGGCATTATGATATCAGCAGCATCAGCCAGCTGGCTTACCGGTGTCACTGAGCCTATCGAATTTGCGTTTATGTTTATTGCACCCTTGTTATTTTTATTACATGCCTTGATGACAGGGATAGCTTATGCGGTGTGTATTACGCTTGAGATCCACCACAGCATTGTGTTTTCCCATGGACTGGTTGATTTTACTCTGTTGTTCTCAAATGCTAAAAATAGCGAGTGGTTTTTGATCTTAGGGCCATTAACCGCTGTGATTTATTACCTGATTTTTAGAGGATCCATTTTACTGTTTAACCTCAAAACACCCGGACGAATGGAGCAAGAAAGCAAGCCTCAAGCAGGTTTACTGACGATTGTCAGGGCGCTTGGAGGGGCCGATAACATCCTCGATTTAAGTGCTTGTTTGACTCGGTTAAGAATAAGCGTAAAGCAACCTTTGTTAGTCGATAAATTAAGGTTGAAGCAGATAGGTGCTAAAGGAGTTGTCGTTGTCGGGAATGGGGTGCAGGTTGTTTATGGCACTAAGGCCGAAAGCATACGTCGGCTATTGCAAAGATATATCGATACACGTGCTTAGTTATACCCAAGCGTCTTGGATATAAATATCGTAAGAATTTAAGATTTATTTTAACTTTAGTTTGGGGAAATATAGATGGAGCGTAAAGTATTGATCACCGACTGTGCCGACGCACAGGGATTAATCACCAAGATCACGGGGGTATGTTTTAAGCATGGTTTGAATATCATTAAAAATAGTGAGTTCGTCGATAATCCTCAAGGACGCTTTTTTATGCGTACAGAGTTAGAGGGGGACTTTGATGATGCACAAATCTTATCAGACATTGATGAAGTTTTACCTGAGTCTAGTCACGTCAAATTGGTCAACACAGCTAAGAAACGAGTGGTTATTTTAGTGACTAAAGAGGCGCACTGCCTCGGTGATATTTTGATGAAAGCTTACTATGGCGGATTGGATATTGAAATAGCAGCGATTGTCAGCAATTACGATAGTCTAAAGTCGTTATCGGATAAGTTTAATATTCCTTTTCATTTTATTTCCCATGAAGGGCTATCTCGTCTCGAACATGAGAACATGATGAGTAAAGTGATCGCTAATTATCAGCCGGATTATCTTGTTCTTGCTAAATTTATGCGTATTTTAACGCCAGAGTTTGTAGCGCAATTCCCTAATCGTATTATTAATATTCATCACTCATTCTTACCCGCATTTATCGGTGCAGCTCCTTATCGACAGGCGTGGGAGCGAGGAGTCAAAATTATTGGTGCCACGGCTCACTTTGTTAATAATTGCTTAGATGAGGGACCTATTATTAAACAAGATGTCATTCCTGTCGATCATAGTTATAGCGCTGAAGATTTGGCTCGATGTGGGCGGGATGTTGAAAAAATTAATGGTAGTAGAGGCACAAAGGGTTAAAAAAGGAGAAGTGCTCGCACAATTGGATCAACGAGATCTACTAGCTAAACTAAAATCAGCACGCGCACAGTATGAAAATACCGATGCAGAATATCAGCGTGCATCGCGCCTGATTAAAGAAGATGCCATTTCTAAAAGTGTGCTTGAACAGCGAAAATCCAAACGCGATG
>SDWK01000433.1 GCA_004195335.1 Shewanella sp. | reverse complement strand
ATATTTGGTTGATCATCATGAGTTAGTTCGAACGGGGATCCGTCGTATCCTTGAAGATGAACGTGGCATAAAAGTGATAGGTGAAGCTGGTGATGGTGAAACCGCAGTTCAGTGGAGCCGTGGTAACGAAGCTGATGTTATCTTGATGGACATGAATATGCCCGGTATTGGTGGTCTGGAAGCAACTCGAAAAATACTTCGTTATCAACCTCATGCTAAAATTATTGTGTTGACTATCCATACTGAAGATCCGTTTCCGACGAAAGTGATGCAAGCTGGAGCATCTGGCTACCTTACGAAGGGGGCGACGCCTCCAGAGATGCTTCAAGCTATCCGACAAGTCGCCCATGGGCAAAGATACCTTTCACCAGAAATTGCACAACAGATGGCGTTAAGCCAGTTTAATCAATCAGAAGAAAATCCTTTTAAATCGCTTTCAGAACGTGAGTTACAGATCATGATGATGATCACTAGTGGCGAGAAGGTCAATGATATCTCCGAGCAGCTAAACTTAAGTCCTAAAACAGTGAATAGCTACCGATATCGGTTATTTGCAAAACTGGGTATCAGTGGGGATGTCGAACTGACTCGACTGGCCATTCGTTATAAAATGTTAGATGCAGGTCAGTTTTAATCGACAGTTTGTTTGAAGACTATTTATTTGAGTAATATGCCCTCTACGTTTGATTCAAAGTTATTTCTAAAAACAGTCTCCTCATCCCCGGGTGTTTACCGGATGTACGATGACGTGGAGACTGTTATCTATGTCGGTAAGGCTAAAGATTTAAAAAAACGACTTGGTTCCTATTTTCGTGCCAATCTGCCGAATGTAAAAACTCAGGTGTTGGTTTCACATATTGCCAATATTGATGTCACTGTCACTCATAGTGAAACAGATGCCCTGATTCTCGAAAATGATTATATCAAGCAGTATATGCCGCGTTATAACGTTCTGCTTCGAGATGATAAATCCTACCCATATATCTTATTAAGCGACCACAAGCATCCAAGGTTAGCGTATCACCGTGGTCCAAAAAGAGATAAAGGCAGTTATTTTGGCCCATATCCTAATGGGGGGGCAGTAAGGGAGAGCCTTCATTTACTGCAGAAGATCTTCCCTATTCGTCAGTGTGATGATCTCTATTATAAATCTCGTTCGCGTCCCTGTTTGCAATATCAAATCGGCCGGTGTAATGCGCCCTGTGTAAATAAAGTCAGCGATGAAGAGTATGCAGTTCAAGTCAAACTTGCGAATCTATTTCTGAAGGGGAAAGATCTACAAGTTATGACTGAGCTGGTCTCTAAAATGGAGGGAGCTGCACAGGCTCTGGAATACGAGCAAGCTGCAAGTTACAGAGATCAAATCTCTGCCTTAAGGAGAGTGACTGAGCAGCAAGAGGTGTCAAACACCTCTGGCGATATGGATGTGATTGGCGCTTACTATGCCTCTGGCGTCGCTTGCTTTCATCTTTTGTTTATTCGTGATGGTAAAATATTTGGTAGTAGAAGTTATTATCCCAGTGTTCCTGCCGAAACTGAATTAGATGAAGTTCTCAGTGCATTTATGATCCAATTCTATCTAAACTCAGATAGTCAGCGGACCGTGCCAAAAGAGATATTAGTAAGCCATGGGTTTGATGACTTGCCTGAGTTGGAGCGTGCCATACAGACGGCGCTCGAAAAGAAGGTAGAGATCAAAACAAATGTTCGCAGTGAAAGGGCTAATTTTCTGCGCCTCGCGGTGACGAATGCGACGAATGCGGTGAACACTCGTTTGTCCCATAAGAATACGGTGGAGCAACGTTTCTTGTTACTTGAAGAAGCTTTGGAAGTGTCTACTCCTATCCAAAGGATGGAATGTTTCGACATTAGCCATACTATGGGAGAGAGTACCGTTGCGTCCTGTGTCGTATTCAATCGAGAGGGCCCCAATAAAGCGGATTATAGACGCTACAATATCAATGGGATCACCCCAGGTGACGACTATGCTGCGATGAAGCAGGCGATAACGAGACGATTTGATAACATCGATAAGAGTGGCAAAATTCCTGATGTGTTATTCATCGATGGTGGAACGGGTCAGTTGCGTATTGCACAAAAAATTGTAGATGAAAAATTTGTCGATATAGACAAAACTCCATTGCTGATTGGTGTTGCAAAAGGTGAAGGGAGAAAACCTGGTTTAGAAACGCTGATATATGGTGAAACCGAACAATCATTCACTATTCCGGCAGATTCGGGAGCATTACACTTAATTCAGCACATTCGTGATGAATCACATCGATTTGCTATTACTGGCCACAGAAATAAACGCCAAAAAACAAGAAATACATCCACTTTAGAGTCCATTGCGGGAGTGGGGCCTAAACGCCGTAAAGCGCTTTTGCAATACTTGGGTGGTTTACAGGAAGTTAAGGGCGCAAGTGTAGCTGAACTTGCTAAAGTGCCAGGTATTAGTTTAGAAATGGCACAAACGATACATGATTCGTTGCGAGGGTAGTAAAATTAAGGCAAGATTGTCGCTGCTTTTAAACTATTGGTTTTCTCATGCCGTTTAACATACCTATAGCGTTAACTCTTTTCAGGTTATTTTTGTTACCTGTTTTTGTGGTAATTTTTTATCTCCCCTACTCTTGGGCGCCTTTTGTCGCTGCTTTTGTATTCTGGTTGGCTGCAGTTACTGATGCACTCGATGGTTATGCAGCAAGGAAGCTAAAGCAATCTACACGATTTGGTGCCTTCTTAGATCCGGTTGCCGATAAGATCATGGTAACGACAGCACTGGTACTACTTGTTGCCGATTCTAATAATGTTTGGTTGACACTGCCGGCGCTCTTTATGATTGGTAGAGAGATTGTTATTTCGGCATTAAGAGAATGGATGGCTGAAATAGGTAAGCGTGGGGCTGTCGCAGTATCTTGGATTGGAAAGTACAAGACCGCAGCCCAGATGATTGCGATTACTGGTTTGATTTGGAAACCGAATGATTTTCTAACTTATGCCGCCTATGGTTTGTTTTACGTCGCAACGGTACTCACTTTCTGGTCTATGATGAGTTACATTCTTGCCGCTTGGGACGATCTGACTGCCGAATCGGATAATTAAAATGCAATGAGACTATTTAGTGTGCAAGCAGTCATTTATCATCAAATATGCGATTGACTCTTGTGCCTAAATCGGTAGAATGCCATTCCGCAGTCAGGGGAAAGCTTCTAAGCAAAACCTAGTCTGCAGATTGATTTGAAATGCGACATTAGCTCAGTTACTGAAGGGTAAAGTGCGATACCTTTGGTAGTGTTTAAAGATAGTGTTGATACGAAAAATTAAAGCGACATTAGCTCAGTTGCTGAAGGTTAAAGTGCGATACCTTCGGTAGTGTTTAAAGATAATGTTGATACGAAAAATTAAAGCGACATTAGCTCAGTTGGTAGAGCGATACCTTGCCAAGGTATAGGTCATCGGTTCGAACCCGATATGTCGCTCCAAATTTTATGTAACAGTTCGATATCTTATTAAGGAATAGAACATCGATTCGAAGCATCTCTTTATGAGAAGGCTCGTTCCAAATTTTCTTGATAGATAATATTGTTACACAATACAGTTTGGCGCGATGGCAGAATGGCTATGCTGCGGATTGCAAATCCGCCTATCTCGGTTCGACTCCGGGTCGCGCCTCCAAATTAGATTGTGATGAGTGTTGAG
>SDWK01000166.1 GCA_004195335.1 Shewanella sp. | reverse complement strand
TAGACACAAGGGATTTAAAATCCCTCGCTGAATAAGCGTGCCGGTTCAAGTCCGGCCTCGGGTACCATCATTCTCTTAGAGATGAACAGTAGCCCTGACTTATGTCAGGGCTTTTTTGTATGTTCAAAACACTAAAGACACAGACTGAAAATCCCTCGCACTCTCAATAATGCACGACCAATTCAAATGCGGCCTCGGGTACCATCATTCTCTTAGAGGTGAGCACGAAAGCCTCAACCAAAGTTGGGGCTTTTTTGTATCCATAATTCAGCAGATGAAGAAAGAACAAAATCCCTCGAGCTGTTTAAATACACGTGCCGGCCCACTCTCCATTACATGAAGGGCCTCGGATACCATCACTCTCTTAGAGATTGAGTTCGAAAGCCTCAACGAAAGTTGGGGCTTTTTTGTATCTAAAGTTTAGCTATGAACATCAGAGAATAAAATCCCTTGCGCTGTGGATATGATTGGTGCCGATTAACTCTTATTACAAGAACGTATTACAAAAAGCGACTTGGATACTACAGCTCTCTTCTGGATACGAATGAAAGATTTAATTATTCTCGCATTGGTTCTTTCATTGGTTATTGTTGTGGTTTGTGGTTTTTTATGTTGTTACTTCTCACTTTGTCAGTGTTCGAGTTGAAATTATCACCTTTATGTAGCTGGAATCATCTGTTTTTCGTAGCGCAGAATGGTAGGTCTGGGTATGATGTATATATTGTCTGACGTTTGTGTGATTAAGGGTAGTAGTGGTAATGAAGTACACCATTTCTAAGGGCTTTACTTTAATAGAGCTTGTGGTCGTGATCATCATTTTAGGGATCTTGTCTGTTGTGGCGCTGCCTAAATTTATTAGTTTGGGGCAAGATGCACATGATTCCGCAGCTAAAGGTGCTTTTGGCGCATTTCGTTCGGGAGTGAGTTTGTATCACAGCTGTTGGGCTGCATCGGGTGCCAGTACTCGTGTGGAAGATTTGGCTTGTTATGGTGATGGCACCTTAGATTCGAGTAAAACGGGTTTTCCATTGAGTACGACAAATGGAGGCGATGGTACTGTTTTAACCGGAGATAATTGCAGGCAGATATGGACAGGATTGATGGAAGGCGATGAGTATGTGCTGCGTAATCTAGGGGCTTCCGATGATTTTGGCCCTGAAACGGATATCGTATATTGGTACACCGATGCTAACTTATATAAAGATGATGGTTCGCCAAATGAGTCCACTGTTTGTTTTTACGATTACATCTCTGATAATCGCTCTAAAGTAGAACATTGGCAGCTTAGGTATGCTCCAAGTTCAGGTGAAACTCTGATCACTAGGGCGACACAAAGCTAATATCAACATATACCGATGGCTATGGGCCGATGGACACAGATAAATGGATTTTGTGTTCGTCGGTAACATTATTTCATTCTTTGATTTATTCCGTTTCAAATCTCTTCTGTGTATTAACCTCGCATGCCATAAAATTTGCCATACTTGTATCAACTGCATCAGGAAACTATAACGAGTATTTTCTTTGTGCTTGATACCAGTGAGGAGAATTATATTGCCTAGAAATTTAGTCTGCTTGATTGGGGCCTGCTTTTTATTGGTCCTGTATGTTACTCCGGTTGTTGCAATCGACAGGAGCGATGCCGCATTAAATTCTCTACTCTATCAACTCCAGTTAGTCAACTTAGTCAGACCGAGTAAGCAGTCTGAAGATTCCTATCGTATATTACGAAGCGGGACTAAAGAGGATAAACTCGATAGAGCTGAAGATATTCAAGCAGATCTAAAACATTTTTGGAAAACTAAAAATATTCTGACCAGAGTCAATACTATAAATGACACAGACGATCTCTACCAACGTGCTACCTCTTTAGAACCCACCTCAAGTGATTACCTTCCCGTTAGCAATAGACTGCGTTACCTTTTGTGGCTCAGCGAGCATTATTCCTGGAATCCCATTGTCATTGGAGGCTGGCTTAAACAGGGTGATTATCATGAATCGATATCTGACATTAGTTTTCGCCTGAATATGTTAGGGGATTTAGACCGTTATGATAAAAACAACAGGCAATTCAATCAGGCTATAGCAACCAGTTTGATGCGGTTTCAGCGACGGCATGGTTTAAAGCAAGATGCGATAATTGGTCCCGAAACCTTAAGATGGCTGAATACTTCTCCCAAGGATCGGGCGCGATTGTTAGCGAATAACTTCTTAAAAAGATCCCGTTATTTAGCCTCATTGGATAAACGATTTTTACTGATTAACATCCCGGCGTTTGAGTTGGTACTCGTGGACCATGATGAGGTTCAGCTCAAATCTAGAGTTATTGTCGGTAAACCCTACCGTCCAACTCCCATGTTAAGTGGTCAAATATCAAATGTGGTACTGAACCCCAGTTGGCGAGTACCCAAACGTCTGCTCAGGAGAGATCTCTTACCTAAGGTGAGGGAAGATGGTCAGTACATTAGCCGACGAAATTTTGATGTGTTCGATGCTAAAGGTGAGATTATTGAGAAAAGCCCTGAAGAGTGGCAAGAGTTGGCCCATGGCCGCTTTCCCTATCGATTGGTACAAAGACCCGGTGAAGAAAATACGTTAGGGCGGTACAAATTTTACTTTGAAAATGATTATAGTGTTTACCTTCACGACACGGTGGACAAATCTCTATTTGAAGAGTCGAACAGGGCGCTATCATCAGGGTGTATTCGAGTGGAAAATGTGGAAAGCTTGGCAAATTGGATGGCATCGAACTTAGTTAGAGATAAACAAACTTGGGTGGATATGCAAGTTGAGAGGCAGAAGACACAATGGTTTGCTCTCGATGACTCCTTAGCCATACATTTAGTTTATTGGACCGCATGGATAGATAATGAAGGGAGTTCACAATTCAGGAATGATATTTATAACCAAAATTCAACTAGTAACATTGCGTTAATCGAAAATCGATAATTAAAAGCAAATTCTTGAGTCGCATCGTCAACCTAGTTTACTTGATTTTAATGCCAATAACGTTTAGTTTATTGGTATTCTTGGTTAAAAAGTGAACAGTGGTGGTAATGTGTCAATAGTATGTCCAGCCCGTAGGCAGTTGTTGTTAGGCCTTAGTGGCGTTGCAATGTTTTCAATGATCCCCACAAAAGTATATGCAAGTCGATCGACTACAGGAGTGCGAAGCTTAGGTTTTCGTAACTTACATACTGGGGAGCATGGGCAAGGAAGCTATTGGATAGATGGAAATTATCAAAGTGGTATCCTATCGGATTTCAGCCATATTTTAAGAGATCATAGGCAAAATGAGTCGGCCCCTATGGATAAACGATTATATGACCTGCTGTTTAAGTTAAAAGAATTGTTAAATGTGGAGCAGGACTTTAATGTTATCTCCGGATATCGGTCGCCTAAAACCAATGCTATGCTAGCCTCTAAGAGTAATGGCGTTGCGAAGAAAAGCTACCATATGAAGGGAATGGCGATGGATATTGCGATTCCGGATGTAAAGTTGAGTCATCTGCGTGAAGCCGCCATAGAGTTAAAGTTAGGTGGAGTGGGGTATTATCCCCAGTCAGGGTTTATTCATGTCGATACCGGTCCGGTTCGTGCCTGGTAGAATGTGAGATATCCTATTTAATTATGAAACAGTTTGTTAGCGGGTAAGTGCTATGTTAGACTGTCGCCGCTTCAAAATACGGTCTTCGTTGGTCGAAAATGGGGAC
>SDWK01000216.1 GCA_004195335.1 Shewanella sp. | reverse complement strand
AGATGTGTATAAGAGACAGATATAGGTCCTTATGCTATTCTTCCTTATTTTGTGGTATTCTTTTTAAAAACCAATCTGACAATTTTCTTTTCGGGGCAATATCTTTTTCAATTTGATCTAGCCAATGATTTATTTCTGAAAGTCTGAATGGTTTTTTGAATATCATTATTCCCAATGAATTTGCTTTAGTAAAGTGCTCCTTGGTGAACGCTCCGGACATCAGTGCAATATGATTACATCTACATCCTTTGTTAATTTGTTCTTCAATAAAAGCGAACCCGTCCTTAAAAGGCATATCCATGTCTGATATAATTACGTCTGAACAAGCTTGGTCTTTTGGACACGGGCACTCATTCACTTCAGATAGTGGACATAAAGCTGGGTGTGGAAAAGTAAATACTTCATATCCTCGGTTATCGAACAGTGACCATAATATTTGTCGAATCTCTTTTTGATCATCGAAAATAAGGGCTCGATAATTCATTATATTGCTCCTTTTTGAGTGGACAATTGGGTTCTTCAGCCGCAGCGATGAGCTGTAGGCTGCAAGAGCGAGGTTATGGGTTCAGACATAAAGACATAAATCTGGGCTTCCACCGACTCTGAAACCACCCTGGAGACCAACCTATCACAGATTCTCGCTGGGTACAAAGTAGGGGGTTGTTATCACAATTTTATGTTTGGCTTGATATATGCTCTGCAGCAGAACTTCATGGATGATCTCTTCCGGCATTCCCGGACCCGATGGGATCACCTGTACCATATCGACTTTTTCTGATTCGGTATGGGGTTTACAAACGGGAAGTTCGGGCAGTTGACGTTGATTCGTTTCCACTTCCCAATCCCATGATTGAATGGCATTGAGCAGAGGGACCGTGGTGCCTTTTATTCTGACCATGACATCTATCCATTGTCCGACACCCGAATTGGTCTTAAAACAGCTTGGATCGACCAGGTTCATTGAACCTGTATAGGCAATGGCATTATCGATAACCACTATCTTTCTGTGCATTCTCAGATCCATGCGTCGAAACAGGACTCTGATGGGGCTTACCTTTAACGCCCTGGCGATATGGATCCCCTCGGCTTCTAGTATGGCTGGCCATTGGCTTCGAAAAAATTGATTGCTACCGGCTGAATCTAATAATAATTTCACGGATACATTGCGCTTCGCGGCATTGATAAGTGCTAATGCCACGTCATCGGCCATACCACCGGGGTGCCAAATATAAAACTCCAGATGAATTGTCGATTTTGCCCTATCAATATCTTTGATGAGAGAGCTCAGGATCTGCGTGGGTGTCGATTGTAATTCGAGCGTATTGTCGGCGAGTGAGGGGATCCCTAATCGGTTTTCACACAAGGCGCTGATTGATTGAGCGTGTGAACTTAAGATATTTGGCCGATATTGACGGATTTGATAGAGATGAGCAAACCAATCTGCATAGGGTTGATACATCTCTTTCGCACGTTGGGCACGGGTTCTACCTATATTTTGTTCACCAAAAAGCAGGTAGGCAAAAATGCCAACGATAGGGATGATGTAAATCACCATCATCCATGCAAGTGAGACTCCGATAGAGCGACGCTTGATAATAATTCTTGCGGTAATGCCCGCAATAATGACCCAGTAGAGCAGGAAGCCTGCCAGAGTCAGCAGTTGATAAAAATGTACCATTGAGTAATGCGCCAGTATTGAGTAGAAACCTAGACTAAATTTAAACGTTTTTAGTGTGCATTTAATTTCAGGTAAATGACAGATTTTTTAACTGATAACCAAGCAGTTACATTACGTATCAAGTAAAATTAATTTTCTGCTCACTGCTCGTGATTTTTGATTATGAAGATTCGCTCGTTATTGGTTTTTTCTTCCTACAACACTTATGATGATAGTTAAGTGTTTTATATTTAGATGTTATTGAATGAAATTTGTCTCAAAAACCCGCTGGTTACTGGTTTCAGTTTGTTTTATTACTATTAGTTTAGTCCTGGCTTTCAGCGCGATTAACCACGCCAACGGGACGCCGAAGGTGATGATTAATTTGGTCGAACCCCTCTTTCAAACTCAGTGTTCTCAACACTCGTCCAGCGGGTATTTGGATCTGGATGGTAGGCTAAATGTGTCGGTGTGGAATATCTACAAGCAAAAACGCAAGAATTGGAAACCCGTGCTCAAGCGGCTCTCACATTCCAGTCAACTCGTGTTGCTGCAAGAGGCCGGACTGACCACCGAGATGGTCGATTTTATCACCTCACACTCCTTAAATGTCGCTATGGCAAAGGCGTTTAAACTGTTTGGCACGTCACTTGGAGTGATGAATTTATCTACAACAAGTGCCAGTAGTGCCTGTGCGTTTCATGCTACAGAGCCATTGATCAGGTTCGCGAAATCCGCACTGGTCACTCATTACCCTCTGTCCAATGGTGAGACACTGCTGGTCGTCAATCTACATGGGATCAATTTTGACTGGAAACTGACCCGTTATACTGAGCAGTTTGAAGCCTTGAGCCTCGAACTCGGCGCACATACTGGTCCGATAATTCTTGCCGGTGACTTTAACACCTGGAGAAAAGACAGGCTTAACCTGATCTCTGAGTTTGCTAAGCGGTTTGGATTAAGCGAAGCCGAGTATCATCTGGATGAACGTCAGCGTTTCTTTGGTCTGGCCTTAGATCATCTTTACTACCGGGGACTCGATTTTCATCATGCAGAGTCCAAAGTCACCGACGCTTCGGATCACAATCCCATCATCGCGCATTTTACGCTTAATTAGAAACTCAATAATTATCATAAGTTTTGATATAAGTGTTTATTGTCACAATATTAAGCGAACAGGTGAGCAGTTTATAATGGTAAGTGCCTAATATTCTGATGGTAATTTTGATGTGCCGCGCCGCTCATCGAACAAGCGCGTCCAACAGTGCTATCATATCTGCTTAAGAAAACTCTCTTCCTATTCGACAGGCTTATTTTATGACCCAATCTCCTCATTCCTTATTACAAACTTACTTCGGGTTTTCAGATTTCAGGACGGGTCAATATGATGTGATTAACCATGTGCTGCAGGGGCATAGCGCCGCGGCTATATTTCCTACTGGCTCAGGTAAGTCATTGTGTTATCAATTACCGGCAATTGCGCTCCCCCATCTGACCTTAGTGGTTTCACCCTTGTTAGCCTTGATTCAGGATCAATTGTCATTTTTACAGGCAAAGGGGATCAACGCTGCCAGTATCGACTCCAGCCAGACTCGGGAACAAACTCAGGAGGTGATGCGTGGAGTGAGACTGGGTGAGGTGAAAATTTTGATGATCTCTGTTGAGAGACTCAACAATGAACGATTCAGGCAGTTCATCAGCGAAGTACCTATTTCACTCTTGGTGGTCGATGAGGCTCACTGTATTTCCGAGTGGGGCCACAATTTTCGGCCCGATTACCTTAAGCTGCCACGTTATCGAAAAGAGTTGCACATTCCTCAAACCTTGCTGCTAACCGCCACGGCGACACCTAAGGTGATACAGGATATGGGCAGTAAATTCGGCATAGACTCGGCTAACATAACCCTGACCGGGTTTTATCGCTCCAACCTTCATCTGAATGTTAAAGGGGTCGCGAGTCGGGACAAAATTGATCAGCTGGTCCTCTGGTTAGAAACCAGAGTTCATCAATCCGGTATCATCTATGTCACCCTTCAGCAAACTGCTGAATTCGTTGCTGAGCGGCTTTCGCAGCGCAATATTCCTGCCAAGGCTTATCATGCAGGTATGACATCCGAGGTCAGGCAGGCTATCCAGCACGACTTTATGTCGGGCAAGCAAGATATCATCGTCGCGACCATCGCCTTCGGGATGGGGATAGATAAGAGTGATATCCGTTTTGTGGCCCATTATGATCTCCCTAAATCCATTGAAAACTACGCTCAGGAGATTGGACGTGCGGGGCGTGATGGACAAAACTCCGATTGCTTAGTGCTCGCCAACGCCGACAACTTGAGTACACTTGAGAACTTTGTTTATGGCGATACGCCTGAGTCGAGCGCCATCAGCGTGGTACTCGATGAAATTCTTAAAGCGGGGGCGTTGAGTATCGGACAAGCTCAGTGGGAGGTTGTGCTTAACAGTTTGTCCAGCCAGTCCAATATACGTCCCTTATCTTTAAAAACACTCTTGGTCTACCTTGAGCTGCTTAATATTATCAAGCCTACATACAGCTATTTTGCCGAGTATAAGTTCAAGTATCTTATCCCTGAGGCAGAGATCATTGAGGTGTTTAAAGAGGAGCGGAGGGACTTTATTCGGGCTATATTTACCAGCGCCGATAAAGCCAAAATATGGTCCAGTGTGAATTTCGATAAACTTAACACCACTTATGCCAGTGATCGTCAGCGGGTATTGAAAGCCATCAACTACCTCGATGAAAAGGGAATGATTGAACTGCAAAGTAAGCAGATCACACAGGTATATCAAATAATCGATACTCAGTTTGATCGAGAACAGCTACAACAATCCCTGTTCGAACGTTTTAACGATAAAGAGACCAGTGAAGTAAAGCGAATCAACCAGTTGGTAACTTTTTTCACCTCTGATCGCTGTTTGAGTCGTCAACTGGCTCAGTACTTTGCCGATGAACAGATGACTCAAAATTGTGGCGCTTGCTCGGTTTGTCGAGGTGAGCTGGCAGTGTTACCGCCAATTCCCCACCTGAAGTCTCTCAATGAGATTGATTTTAACCAACTGACTGCTGAGGCTTTGTCTAAGTTAGGTAAGGCATCGAGCCCCGTTTTAGTGTCACGTTTTCTGTGTGGCTTAACGACGCCAATTTTCACAAAGTTAAAGTTACGCGCCTGCAAAGGATTTGCCACATTAGAGAAGTATCGATTCAGTGAAGTGAAACTCTGGGTTCAATCGAACCTGAGTGATTAAGCATTTGCCAGTTAGGTTTTACGAGTTTCATGACTCGTGAAGATGCATGTTATCAGTGTGATTGACCAAGTTGTAACACTATATTTCAGCTTCAACATCGAAGCTGAAATATTTTTTTATACATGCTTTACTGAGTCTGAAAAAATATAACCAATAAGAAATAATACTTAGAACCGGGATAAAAACATGAAAAAAGCAACACTGTCATTAGCGGTAGCATTGTCATTAACTGCGCTCGCGGGTTGTCAATCTCAAGATGTAGCAGAGCAGGTGTTACCGGCTCCGAAGGCTTCAACTCAGCAGTTGAGCTTTGCCCAATTTTCAACACAGTTTATCGATGCGCTATGGAAGCAATCACCGACATGGGCACTCTATAGTGGTTATCATAAATATGACGGTGTGCTTAAAGTACCAAACAACGCTAGCCGTACAGAGGCAATAAAGTTTAACCAGCAACAATTGTTGATGTTACAGGCCTTCGATATCGATTCATTATCGGCTAATGAGCTTATCGATTATCGCTTGATTGATAACTTGATCCAGCGCGATCTTTGGGAGATCACTAAGTTTAAATCTTGGCAGTGGGACCCTTCGTCATATAACGTTGCTGGGGGATTTGCTCAGCTGATCAATGAAGATTTTGCCCCACTCGATGATAGGTTGCGTTCAGTATTGGCTCGAATGGAGAACGTTCCCGCCTATTACAGTGCCGCTCGGGAGAACATTAGTAACCCGACGCTCGAGCACACTCAATTAGCTCAGATGCAGAACCAAGGTGCCTTTTCTGTTTTTTCAGCAGAACTGCTCGCACAAGCCGAAAGTTCGGGTCTGACTAGCGATGAAAAGGCACTGTTTAACACGCGTTTCGATGCCGCGACTGAGGCGATCAATGAACATATCGATTGGCTCTCGACTTTAGTCATTAAATTAGAAAAAGAGGGCGCACGTAGTTTTAGAATTGGTGAAGCGCTTTATGAAGAGAAATTTGCCTTCGATATTCAAGCAGGAATGAGTGCAAAAGGCCTGTATGAAAAAGCCTCGGTAGATAAAAACCGAGTTCAGGGTGAGATGGCAAAGATCACCTCGAACCTATGGGATAAGTATTTCGACACACCTAAACCTTTAGATGACAATAAAGCAACGCGTCAGCTGATCGATAAACTCTCATCCAAGCATGTGAAACGTGAGGCGTTTGTCGATGAAGTTCGGGCTCAGATCCCCGCGTTGATAAAATTTGTCAATGACAAACAGCTCGTCACCTTAGATCCTAAAAAGCCGTTAGTTGTGCGTGAAACACCGGAATATATGCGTGGTTTCGCCGGCGCCTCTATCAGTGCTCCTGGGCCTTATGAAAAATCCAGTAATACCTATTATAACGTCACTCCGCTTGATGCCATGAGTGATGAATCGGCAGAAAGTTACCTTCGTGAATATAACCATTGGATACTGCAAGTGCTCAATATTCATGAAGCGATTCCTGGACACTACACTCAACTGGTTTACTCGAATGAGTCTCCGAGTATGGTGAAGAGTTTATTTGGTAATGGCGCTATGGTAGAGGGCTGGGCTGTGTATACCGAGCGTATGATGCTCGAAGAGGGCTATGGTGATTTTGAGCCTGAGATGTGGCTGATGTACTATAAATGGAACTTACGTGTCATAGCTAACACCATCTTAGATTACGGCATTCAGGTAAAAGGTATGACAGAGGATGAAGCCATTCGCTTAATGACTGAGGAAGCGTTTCAACAAACCGCGGAAGCCGAAGGCAAGTGGCGCAGGGCGACATTGAGTCAGGTTCAGTTGACCAGCTATTACTCAGGTTACCGAGAAATTTATGATTTCCGTGAAGAGTTAAAAGAGAAACAGGGTGAGCAGTTTGACCTTAAAACCTTCCATGAACAGTTTTTAAGTTATGGTAGTGCCCCGGTTAAATATATTCGTCAGTTGATGCTTAATCAATAACAGTCACTGTATTAACTTAAACAGTACAGTTATTTGAATCTATACAAGGCCGGAATATTCTGGCCTTTGTTTTATCACACTATCACCATTTCAATGTCTTGCTTCTCTGCTCTATCATCTGACAACTAACGTGCTCACATCACAGATCCGAAAAAACAGGTGGAAATTCATCGACGACTATAGTAATGTTAATGATAACGGTTCGCATTTGCAATAAGTGGTTCATGAGTAAAGTATTAATAGTTGATGATGACCAGTTATTCAGGGAATTACTCAAAGAAGCGCTAGAGTTTGAAGGCCATGAAGTGGCATCAGCAGAAAATGGGTTAGCAGCATTAGCACTCTTGGAGTATTCGCACCCTGACATTATTCTTCTGGATATCATGATGCCAGAGTTAGATGGATTTGGATTATTGGCCGCTAGAAAAGATCAGACCCCTGTGATCGTCATCTCTGCCATCGACACCGAAGATGACAGGATTAAAGGTTATGAGTTGGGGGCTGATGACTTTTTAACGAAGCCGTTTAGCATAAAGGAGCTTTTAGTACGCATGGTAGCACTACAACGAAGAGTTGAGTTGACCCGGGCTGAGAACGTTGCCGAAGCAACCTCAATAAATAATGAAATCACCTTTGATGATATGCAGTATTCTGTCTCAATAGCTTCCAGAGAGGTGGTGTTAACTCAAACTGAGTTTAAGTTATTTAAATACCTGTTCGAAAGAAAAGGAAAGGTTATCACCAAGCAGGAATTGCAGCGCAGTGTGCTGCAAAAGGATCTTGGTCAATTCGATCGAAATCTCGATATGCACATCAGTAACACTCGCCGAAAACTGGCCGATACGCAGTTACCCAAAACATTGATTAATACAGTAAGAGGACAAGGCTATAGTTTTGCTTCTTAGACAAGGTTAAACGCCATAAGAAGCCACCATTAGTGTGGCTTTTTTGCTTTTCAGGCTGCTCAATACCCAAGCCACTTAAAAATGCTCGTTTCAGAGCTCCCGTAGGATAGCTGAACAAGGCAGTGATTGAAGAGAATGGTGAGCCATTTTCAATATCACTAACGCAGTGTTGGGACTCTACGGAAGCTCCCGAAGGGCAAGCCGAGAAGCAACATGTTTCTGCATTCTTTATCTATAAGAATAAATATTGAATTACGACTGCATGGTCTATTTTTGTTCCATACAAAATAAGACATTTCCTCCTTCCATGGAGGTCAGATGTAGAAGGTAGAGCGAAGCAGGATGCCAGAGCCGAGAGTTACGCGTACTGCTATTTCATGAAGACCACCACGGATGGTGGGAATGTCGTTAATGCACGACTATAGGGATATTGGAGGTAGAGCGAAGCAGGATGCTAGAGCCGAGGAGCAATTAACGACCTTGAACTCTGTCACTTCTCGACATGCTGAATCCTGTATTTCGAAGTTGTTTGGGTATATACCCATTTTTCGTTTATCCTATCTTCAATCTGACAAGTACCCTATAACTTGTCTTCATAGTATGAACAAAGGAATCGTTATGCGGATCAGTGCCAATTTTGATGGTGGTAATATTGAGGTTGTTAATCAAGACAATATTAATGACGTACAACTGGCTATTCGTCCTGATGTAGGTAATGAATTTTATCAATGGTTTAACTTCCGTTTAGACGGGGTAGTCGGTAACCAGTATACCCTTAATATTATGAATGCCAGCTCAGCTTCATATACAAAAGGCTGGGAAAATTATCAAGCCGTTGCCACATACGACAGACAGCAGTGGTTCCGTTTACCGACAAAATATGAAGATGGCAAACTAACCATTTTAGTGGATCTGGATTGTGATTCTATTCAAATCGCTTACTTTGCCCCGTACAGTTATGAGCGTCATCAAGATTTACTGGCCGCTATTCAGGTTCATCCTTTGGTAAGTCTTGAACACTTAGGACTGACTCTGGATGGTCGCGATCTCTCTCTTGTCAAAGTCGGCGATGGTGATGAGTCTAAAGCCAATATCTGGATCACCGCGCGTCAGCACCCGGGTGAGACGATGGCCGAATGGTTAGTGGAAGGTTTCATTAATAATTTACTCGATGGCGACTGCCCTAACGCAAAGGCTATCCTTGATAAAGCCAATTTCTATATTGTGCCTAACATGAATCCCGATGGCGGAGTACGAGGACATCTTCGTACTAATGCGGCTGGTGTTAACCTCAATCGTGAGTGGCAGAGTCCTTCACTAGAAAAGAGCCCTGAAGTTTTCCATGTCACCAACAAGATGAAAGAGACCGGTGTCGATCTCTTTTATGATGTACACGGCGACGAAGGGTTACCCTTTGTATTTCTAGCTGGTTGTGAAGGTGTACCTTCATATGACGCAAGAATGGAGGCGCTCCAGAAAAAATTCGTGAATGCATTACTGCTCACCAGTGCCGATTTTCAATCTGAATTTGGTTATGAAAAAGATGAGCCCGGTAAGGCTAATTTGACAGTCGCATCAAATTGGGTGGCAGAAACATTTGGCTGTCTCTCCAATACACTGGAGATGCCGTTTAAAGATAATGATAATATGGCAGATCCTATGTCGGGTTGGTCTCCGGAACGTTCTATCTATTTAGGCGAAGCTTCTCTAACGGCCATGCTCGCTGTCGTTGATGAGTTACGCTAATTCAAGTTATCATCGAACAGTCCTCTTGCTCTCTACTTAGGGCGGAGGGCTAACCTTAGGGTTAATACAGTGGCTGATTGGGTAAATAAGTGTTGAGGGAAATTGATGGCCTTAATTGAATGTCCAGGCTGTAACAAGCGGATCTCGAGTAAAGCAAAAACGTGTCAATATTGTGGGGATAACCTGACTGGGGACACCGAGTCATTATCACACATTAACCATATAAAGCGTTCTTCTCAGTTGATGAACCAGAGTCTTCTTGCAATGACGATGTTTATTGCAGGGGTTGTGATCTGGTTTTGGCGAGGAGAGCCCGCAGAAGGGTTAAGGGCAAACATTGCCGGTGGCTTTTTTGTGCTGGGTTTTGCTGGTTACCTGTTCACACGCATACAACTCGTGATGCATAAACGGAAGAAAGTATGACAGATATTAACAAAATGATAGATGAGATGCCGCAAGAGGTTTACGAGCGTCTTATGAGTGGTGTTGAGTTGGGTAAGTGGGAAGACGGTACCGTCCTGACACAAGAGCAACGCGACTCGACTATGCAGTTGGTGATGCTTTATCAGGCAAGAAGACTCGAGCAGACAGATCACTTCACGATTAATAATGAAGGACAAGTTAACGAGTTGACCAAAGCTGAATTGAAGAAGCAGTTTAAAGGTGAGCCGATCGCAGAGTTTAAAGAGCAAGAGCTTTAATGTTACTCCTAGGAGCTAGTATCAAGCTCCTAGGATCTTCTTAACGTTAATCTTCGGTGAGTTCACCGACTAAATTTTGTTGCATCGCAACTCTGATCTCTTTTGGCGTCAGTGACTTTGACAATAAGTAATGAAGCTTGGTTAATGCCGCTTCCGTTGTCATATCTGATCCACCGATCACGCCCGCCGCTTCTAATGCATTACCTGTTGCATAACCTGACATATTCACCTTACCCTGAAGACACTGTGTTAGGTTGACCAGTATTATCCCTCGCTCATTGGCTTCAGACAGCACCTTTAGCAATGCTGGGTTTTGAGGCGCATTCCCGACGCCATAGGTGAGTATTATCAGGGCTTTTACCGGTTGCTGAAGGATATTTTCAATAATATCAGTGGTGATCCCGGGATATAGGGTAACGACACCTATGGGCTGTGGGCTGATGGTGGCTACTTTAAGCTGATTACTCTCATCTCCGCCAACTTTCCCCGCCTTTAAGTGAATTTTTATGCCAGCCTCTAACAACAGAGGAAAGTTAGGTGAAGCAAAGGCCCCGAACCCGTCGGCATGTGCTTTAGTCGTGCGATTTCCCCTGAAAAGTTTGTTGTTGAAAAACAGGCTGACTTCGGCAACAGGGTAGTTGGCTGCAATATAGAGGGAATTTAACAGATTTGTTTGACCATCAGAGCGCAATTGAGCTAGCGGGATCTGGGAGCCAGTCACAATGACGGGTTTAGAAAGACCTTGCAACATAAATGAGAGTGCAGATGCCGTAAATGCCATGGTGTCGGTACCATGCAAGATAACGAATCCGTCGTAGTCATCGTAATTTGCCTTAATATCATTGGCGATCATTTGCCAATCCGTCGGTGCCATATCTGAAGAATCTATGAGAGGGCAATACTCATGGATGACAAATTCAGGCATTTCATCATGATAAAATTCAGGCATAGATTTAACACAATCAGTGAGAAATCCGGCAACAGGTGCGAAACCTTGTGCCGTTTTTTGCATGCCAATTGTACCGCCGGTATAAGCAACATATATGGAACGTTTGGTCATTTTCTGCTTCAGATGAACACTAATGGGCTGGAGTATACTTGCTAGAGGAGTGCACCCCAATAAGAAATCTGAGATATCGGTAAATATATACCAATCAGTATAAAGATGTGATCGCTCAGCGAGCATTTAGCGCTTCTGAGGCAAGGTCATTAATTGCTCCTCGGCTCTGGCATCCTGCTTCGCTCTACCTCCTACATCCATGTAATCGTGCATAAAGAGCATTCACAACATCTGACCTCCAGGGATTGAGGAAATGTCTTAAGTATGTCGGGAACATACAAGACCATGTTGCTCGCAAACGAGTGAAGAACATAGTGCTCTACGTTCAAGCTCGTTAACACCGCATCGGAAGCGCTAAAACTCGCCTGTTAGGCGTGTTTTTGGCTGTCTACTTCTGCGTTGAATGGCCTCACAAGGGAACAACCATTCCATCATCCATTCGCCTTGAATTAGTTGCCAAAAAACACGCTGAGTAGATCACTTTCTT
>SDWK01000345.1 GCA_004195335.1 Shewanella sp. | reverse complement strand
AAATTATTGTATACTCACCATTTTGATCAAGTGCATAATATAAAGTGTTTCCATCATTTGCATTGAATGGAATCTCGTAATTCATTATGTCATTTGGACTAGATGGGTACCTGTAGTTGTCAGCATAGAATGCTTCAAGTATAAGCTTTAAGTTTCTGCAGTCAGATTCGGCTGATGAGTTTGACGAAAGAGTAGAGTAGTCGTTAAGGCTTTCAGTAATGTTCTCTTCAAATGTGTAGATTTCAGCATTAAAGCTTCTGACTTTTGATTCTATAGCATAGGAAACAGTTCCGAAGCTCAGTGCGGAGACCAGTGTGACAAGGATGCCAATAAGAAGCATGTTTTTGAGGCCATATCGACTTCTATGGTAGAGGTATGCTGGGTAAGCAACGATCCATAGAAGGGCAATAAAGAGAAACCAGTGAATATGGTTCGACTTTTTTTTCCCATTCTTATCAAGATCTTTGGGAGCACCAATGCCAAGCTTGTTCGCTTCAGCTGCACACAATAAGGCTGTTGAGGCAACTGTTGCAATAATTAGCAAATTGATTTTTGATGCAGGGCCTTGAAGTAGGTTCATGCTACCAATCCAAAACCAACATAGAAGTGCACTAATTAGTGGAGTTGCGATAATCAGTATTGCAAGCTGTTCGCTTGGCTTTTTGTCAATTGTGCTAATTGTTGGGGCCATTTGGGCTGCTTCCAGATCTGAATTGCAATGTTTACATTTGATTGCAACTTTTAAAATGGTTTCCCCGCAAAATGGGCAGATTTTCGATTCTTTTTCGTTGTTCAATTTTCTTCCCCCTTGATGTGGTGTAGTTAATTGGGGCCATGTTTCCACTCCTACAACATTTAGTCAAGAATAATTAGGCTCCTCTTTTTTAAAGCCGTCACTCAACGTATGTAGCTTCTTACTTCAACAAGCTCAGGATTTGTCCCCCTGTACGCTGTAGTCTGCTTGCTGATTCTGCTGGGAGGGAAGGGTGCTGTGCAGCTCTGGTGTATGTATTGATGATGTTGAACATTGTTTCTCCCCTTTCCTGTGGCCATGCCCATGAAATTGCGTCTTTCTCATCCTTTCTGATCAGGAATCGTTTATTGAAGCTGCGGAAGGTTCCAGATGGATCATCGACCGGGCTATCCAGAGCGATGCGAAATTGCCCCTTATGTTTCTCCATATCGATGACCTTGTTCTTCAGTATCTCTGGAAGCAGTCTCAGTCCTCTGTCTGACGTATGCCGGAATGTGGATCGGGCAATCTCATCAGTGGTTATCATCCCGTTTGTGCAAATTAGTCTGAAGAGAAATGATGAAAGGCTTAGGCAGGATAATCCTACTTCGGAGTTAGTAATGGAAATCCCCGGCATCATCTCATCGCCTTTCTGAATGGCGAACTCCTGATCTGGCTCAGGGATGTTGATCAGCATGAGTCCGTCATCGATATGGGTCTGTACTCTGGTATTTCCCTTAATCCCTGAAGCTTCCAATTCCTGCAGAACTTCGAGATTATCCATCGGAGTATAACGCTCAGTAAAGACAGCACGTACAGAATTGCCATCGAATCTGAAGAGAAAGTTTTCCCGCTCCTCACGTCTGATCCAATGATTCAAGTTAGCGGCTTGAATGTCAGGGGAGCATTTCTGCAGGTAGCTGAAGGGAGTCCCCAGTCTGCTTGCGATGCTCCTCGAAGCGATTGGTTTGAGAGGGTGGTAATTTTCACCGATCTTGACTGTTTCCAAGTCCTTAAAGGTAACATCCGTAACAGCGATCGTTGCATCATGGTGATTGGCACTTCTGGCTGCAACTTGGCTCAAAGTCTCATCAAAGGTTGTCATGTGGTTCAGCATATTTTCCTCCAGAAATAGAAAAGCCCCGTCAGATTGATTTCTGACAGGGCTTACGGGGTTGGGTGTTTGGTTGTCGCTACCATTTCGTTTTATGCAGCGGCATGTTCTTCAGCTTCCACCTCAATATAATCAGCCTTGATTTCTCCGACTCCGTCACCAATCTCGGTCTTCACCACCGAATCCTTCTCGGCCATTTCCATAAGCTCAATACTGATGGGCAGATATTTGAACATAGCCCTGACAACGGTTTTCTTGGCCATCTCTGAATAATCCGTAACCCATGGCCCAGATTCGGCAGCCTTGCTTCTGGATCGATGCTTGTTCACTTCTGCCTTGCTCATCAATTTAAGTTGAAATCCTCCATCCTTGAATTTTGCGACAGCATAGAATGCGATAGGCTCTCCTCGATCTTCCATGGTTGGCTTATGAGTAATTTTAGGATCGAGACCGAGTTCGTAGTCGAATTCGTCGTTCTCGTGGACTGTCTCGGCGTAGATGCTTTCGATGGCCCCTGATCGTCGTGCTAGATCAATCATCCCTCGATATCCGAGAATAAACTGGCACTGGTTTTTGAATGGAATGTAGTAGCAGAGTCCAAGTGGGCCGGGCTCTACACCGAGTTGAGCAGACAACATCAGAGCACCGAGTAACGATTCCTTACTGCATTGTCCGAGCTTAGGATTGTTTCTGATTTCCGTCATAACGATCCGAGCCAGACGATTCGTATCTAAATGTTTCGGAATAGCCTTCTGGATCTCTGGGGCCATCGCTTTTATGAAATCGTAAATTGTCTTTGGCTTATCTTGTGTGGTGATATTACCGTTGGCCTTTTTAGCGAGAGCATTCTTCAAATCTGACATGATATATTTATCCTCTTATTTGATGGCAAACCGTCTGGATGTGGTGGGAGTGACGTACTGCTTATAGAGATCTCCGTGATTCTCTTTGAATGTCTTGCTGTCGAATCTGGCTGTTGAGACTCCCTTCCACGTTACTTTATGGTCAGCTGTAATTCCGATTTCGTTATTCTCAAGCATGGCCTTGAGCTTGTTTGATGACTCGTCCTTCAGAGTCTTGTACCTCTTCTCCATGTCACCATATTCTTGATATTCAGAAATCAGCGAATCAGCCTCATTGGGAAGTTCGATGGTAGTTTTGGTGCTGTCGGAATACAGGCGGCCAAGAAGCTTTGTAGCGGCAGCTGATCCGTCAGGTTCCGGCATTTCTTTTGCCAGCACGTAATTCTCCCAGAAGGATTTCTCCACTTGTATGAGGTTGTTGATGAGATCTTCATCCCGCTCGATACGTTTGAACTTAAAAGTGTTGCCACCGATGAGAACAGCGATGTACCAAGCTTCAAGTCCTGTCACAGCCATGTAGTGAGCGCACTGAAGTAGGTAGTGGTCGGGAATCTTATCCTCGTCCCAGTCGGATTTTAGAAATGCGTTGGTGGTTTTACATTCGAGCCCGATTTTCTCTCCGACGATGAGTCGATCAACGTTGGCTAACATCCATGGGTGATCTGAGTGCTGAAGGATGGCATTTCGTTTTTGTACTTTCAGGCCTGTTCTTTTTTGAAATTCCTTTGCAACGACATCTTCAAGCACGTTGCCCCAGTAGGCCGGCTCCCCGAAGTCTGATTCAGGTGATTCACCGATCTTTTCCAGATAAACATCCAGAGGGCTTGCCCACGGTGAGACTCCAGCTATGGCACCAGCGTCTGATCCTCCGATTCCTTTTCTTCTGAAATCCAACCATTCTTTCTCGCTCATATTTCGAGTTGATGCGATAGCCCTACACATAGTGATTCTCCTTTGTTTGATGAGTGTTAAACGTGAAAAGTCCCTGATCGTTAAGATCAGGGACTTTTCAGGGCAAAAAACTCTCTTT
>SDWK01000336.1 GCA_004195335.1 Shewanella sp. | reverse complement strand
CTTTTGGTTAGTCTAATCTTGTGATAATAATTTTTTAGTACTAATTTTGTAATATTAATCTGGCGATGAATTAGTCTAAGTTGTACTTATTCAGATCGATGCGGGTCGCCATCGCTGCTTTGATCAGTGTTTCAACGTATATACGCTCTTCACCAATCAATGTCATGCGTGGCATACGCACATTTTCGCTACCACGACCCACTATTTGTTCGGCAAACTTGATGCACTGAACCAGAGTTGGAATCGTGTCTAGGCGAAGCAAAGGCATGAACCAGCGGTAGATCTCACGGGCTTCTTCGATTCGACCGGCGCGAGCTAGCTTAAAAAGCGTGACTGACTCTCGTGGGAATACGTTAGTTAAGCCGGAGATCCAACCAGTAGCGCCTAACAAGATGCTTTCAAGAGCGATATCATCGACACCACAGAGGATACTGAAGCGCTCACCGAAACGGCTCTGAAGTTCTGTAAGTCGACGAGTATCGGTCGTTGATTCTTTAATCGCGACGATGTTCTCCTCTGTTGCAAGAATCGCCGTCATCTCTAAGTTAATATCAATGCCATAACTTACAGGGTTGTTGTAGATCATGATTGGCAACTGAGTAGAGCGTGCAACAGTTTGAAAATGAGCAATCACCTCACGATCCGTTCCGCGATAGACCATAGCTGGAAGTAACATCAGGCCATCGACACCTAACTTCTCAACATCTTGTGCATACACAGAGGCTTGCTCAGCAGTATTTTCTGTACAGCCTGAAAGCACCAAAATACGACCATTGACGGTTTCAACGGTATGTTTGATAAATTCCCGCTTTTCTTCATGACTCAAAGAGGCATTTTCACCAATCGTTCCCAGCGCGATAATGCCGTCGATACCATCGTTAATGAGATCTTCGAGCATGCGTGCATTCGATTCATAGTTGATAGAACCATCATCGTTAAATTGTGTTGAGATCGCCGGGAATACACCTTGCCAATTTACTTTCATGTTTAAGACCTCTTTGCGCTATTTGTGCTTTATATAAACAGATTAATTCATGTCGAATTTTGGATTGTTCCAAAAACTTATGGTATATTGTATACAATAATAAGGGAAAGAAAACCCTATTTCATTTTTTAATTATATTTATAGCCGGTAAATACTATATATTGCATGCAAAATATAAGAAAGGAATCCGACATGTTGCTTAACCATCTGCCCTCAGAGTTCACCGATAAATGTCAACAATTCATAACACTCGACGCGCACACCGAAGGTGAACCTCTGCGCATCATCACCTCTGGCTATCCCGAGCTTAAGGGCAATAACATCCTGGAGATGCGTCAACATGTCACCGAACATCTGGATCGTTATCGTAAGCTATTGATGCATGAACCCAGAGGCCATGCTGACATGTATGGTGCGCTAATCACCCCGCCAATTACCGATGGGGCCGACTTCGGCGTGCTCTTCTTACATAACGAAGGTTACAGCAGCATGTGTGGTCATGGCATTCTGGCACTGGTTAAGGTGGTCTGTGAAACGGGGGCTATCGAGCTGGGGCAAGATGTGCGCGTGATAAAGATAGATGCGCCTGCAGGGCTTATCACAGCGAAGGCGTACCGGGACACTGAAGGTAAAATTCACGCCAGCTTTCAAAACGTAGACTCTTGGGCCGAGTCGCTCGATTGCACCGTTATAGTAGAAGGTGTTGGTGAGGTGCGCTACGACATAGGATTCGGTGGTGCCTATTACGCCTATGTTGATGCCGATGCCCACGGAATAAGTTGCGGGCAAGATAATGTCGGCCAACTTATCGACGTGGGCAGACGGATTAAGCATGCCGTGATGGCGGCTCACCCGTTAGTGCATCCATTTGAGGAGGACCTGAGTTTTCTTTACGGCACGATATTTACCTCAAATAAGGTCACGAACCCTGAGGCCCATTCACGTCATGTGTGTATCTTTGCCGATGGAGAGGTCGACCGTTCGCCCACGGGAACCGGCGTTGCTGGTCGAATTGCGCTGCTGCATGCCAAGGGGGAGGTCGAGCTGAACACCCCCTTGATGATTGAGAGTATCGTCGATGGCAGAATGATAGTCAGTGTCCTGTCAGAGTCTGAATATCATGGTAAACAGTCGGTGATCCCCGAGGTCTCTGGACGCTCCTTCATTACCGGCCATCATCAGTTCTTTATCGATCCCGATGATGTGTTCCAGGATGGCTTTATGTTGCGTTAATCTCATCGAACTGGAAAGCGTTAGCTGAACGATGAGTTGAGTTAGCGCAATGAATGCTTAGTAAAGTAGCGTGAACAGAACCTGCGGTGAAAAAGTGAAGAGAAACCTAATGGAGAAGAGTAGATGAATAATAACTGTCAGTTAGGGTCTCTGACCGTGATTGGGGCGGGGGTAGTAGGACTGTCGGCCGCAATACAGCTTCAGCGTGCAGGCTTTAATGTGACGATTATAGACAAAGAGGGGGCTGGCACCGGAGCATCGAAGGGCAACGCGGGGCATTTTGCGACCGAGCAAGTCTTCCCCTTGGCGGATCCGACTATGCTGCCTAAGCTGCCGGGGATGTTACTCGATCCGCTCGGGCCCTTTCGAATTAAACCCCGCTATTTCTTCAAGGCGCTGCCATGGTTTATACGCTTCTTGCATAATATGCTGCCGGGTCGAAGGGCACATAATAGCCGGGCGATTAAGGCGCTGAACCAAGGTGCCATCGACGCAATGAAATCATTGACCGAGTTCTGTGGTTGTGAGCACTTGCTGACACTCAATGGCAGCCTCTTGGTATTTGAAGGTACGCCCGTTGCAGAAGTGGAAAAAGAGTATCGAGCCTATGTTGATGCTGATGTCGAGGTACAACTCCTGAGCGGAGATGAGGTGAGAGCCCTCGAGTCCTCTTTAAGCGTAAATATTACCCATGGGTTGTATTTTACTCATGTAGGGCACACAGAAGATCCCTATCGATTATGTCTGGCCCTGGAAACTAAATTCGAACAGATCGGTGGGCAGGTCGTGACCGATGAGTTATTACAGATTAACGCCGCTAAAACCAACTCGGCGATAGCGCTGGAGATGACATCAGGTAATAGCAGACATACAGATAGGCTGATTATCGCATCCGGTGCTTGGTCAAAGCCTTTTGCCAAACAGTTAGGTTACTCGGTACCGCTTGAAACGGAGCGGGGTTATCATCTGATGATGCCCCACAAGAGTCGCTTATCTCGGCCGGTAGCCTCCTATAATCGAAAATTTATCATCACGCCCATGAGTGAGGGCACCTGCTTAGCCGGCACCGTCGAGTTCGGCGGGTTAAAGGCGCCGCTGGTTGATGCCCGCGCCGATTGTCTGTTCCCCCACGGAAAAGCCCTGCTGCCTGAGCTGTTTCGTGATGCGTCGGCGTCCGACGGTGAGCGCTGGATGGGGTTTCGTCCCTCTATGCCGGATAGCCTGCCGGTACTCGGCCGCAGTCAAAAACAGTCGAATGTGTTTTTCTCATTCGGTCATCAACATCTGGGGTTGACTTGGTCGGCGATCACTGCCGAGCTGCTTACTCAGGAAGTGACGGGTAAGCAGCCGGATATCGACTTGAGTCCCTATCGGATCGACCGATTTGGTTAGTTGGTGCTTGAGTAGGTATTAAGCGTGTATCGAAGGTTTGAGCTTCATGGTTGTCTAACGCTTCGAGCGAGAATATGTGCAGATACATCCCCCATATCCTTATGCTGTCTCTTATACACATCTCCGAGCCCACGAGACTA
>SDWK01000060.1 GCA_004195335.1 Shewanella sp. | reverse complement strand
AAGTTTAACTCCGCTAACCCAACTCAAAAGTGCGTTTTTGTCTACTTACGGCCTAATACTCTCTCAAACAGGAGATCAAACATCGAACTCTTCATTTAATCAACTCGAGTTGATTAACATCACACCAGGCTGTGATGAATGGGTAAAAATATAGCTGACGGTTCGATCTATCAATATCAGATTAAATACCAATTGGTATAAAGATGTGATCGCTCAGCGAGAATTTGCGCTTCTGAGGCAAGGCCATTAATTGATCCTTCATAAATGGCATTCACAACATCCATGTTGCTCGCAACGAGTGAAGGACATAGTTATTCTACGTTCAAGCTCGTTAACGCCGAATCGGATGCGCTAAAGCTCGCCTTTCAGGCGTGTTTTTGGCTGCCTACTTCTGCGTTGAATGACTTCAAAAGGGAACTCCATTCATTCACTCATTCGCCTTGAATTACTTTGCCAAAAGAAACTCTGAGTAGATCACTTTCTTATACCGATTGGTATATGTTCACTCTCGATTCGAGTAGAATTAGTGCAATTCCATTATCATATAAGATGAAAATCATGGCTCAGTTTGTTTATAGCATGCTTAGAGTGGGCAAGATTGTTCCACCCAAAAAGCAGATCCTTAAAGATATCTCATTAAGCTTTTTTCCTGGCGCGAAGATCGGTGTACTCGGCTTAAACGGCTCGGGTAAATCAACCTTGCTTCGCATCATGGCGGGTCTGGATACCGAAATTGAAGGCGAAGCACGCCCGATGCAAGACCTTAAAATTGGTTACTTGCCGCAAGAACCTAAGCTCGATGAAAATCAAACGGTTCGTGAAGCAGTTGAGGAAGCCGTATCTGAAGCTAAAAACGCACTGACTCGTTTAGATGAAGTTTATGCCCTCTACGCCGAGCCAGACGCTGATTTCGACGCCCTTGCCAAGGAACAAGGACAACTCGAAGCTATCATTCAGTCTCAAGACGCTCATAATCTCGATAACGTGCTTGAACGCGCGGCTAATGCTTTGCGCCTTCCTGATTGGGATGAAAAAATCGAAGTGCTATCGGGTGGCGAACGTCGCCGTGTCGCGATCTGTCGCTTGCTGCTGGAGAAGCCTGATATGTTGCTTCTCGATGAACCGACCAACCACTTAGATGCCGAATCTGTCGCATGGCTTGAGCGTTTCCTACAAGATTACGTCGGCACCGTTGTCGCCATTACCCACGATAGATATTTCCTGGATAATGCAGCAGGTTGGATCTTAGAACTCGACCGTGGTGAAGGTATTCCATGGGAAGGTAACTACTCCTCTTGGCTGGAGCAGAAAGATGCTCGTCTGACCCAAGAATCAGCCACCCAAAGCGCACGTCAAAAAACCATTCAAAAAGAACTTGAGTGGGTACGCCAGGGTGCTAAGGGACGTCAATCTAAGGGTAAGGCGCGTATGGCTCGCTTCGAAGAGCTTAATACCAACGATTACCAGAAGCGTAATGAAACCAACGAGCTGTTTATACCACCTGGACCGCGCCTGGGCGACAAAGTGATCGAGGTTAAAAACCTCACGAAGTCTTATGGCGATCGCGTACTTATCGATGACTTAAGTTTCTCGGTTCCGAAAGGCGCTATCGTGGGGATTATCGGCGCAAACGGCGCAGGTAAATCTACCCTATTTAAGATGATATCTGGTGATGAACAACCTGATAGCGGCTGTGTCGATATCGGAGAAAGTGTGCAAATTGCCTCTGTTGAACAGTTCCGTGATTCGATGAACGATAAGAATACGGTTTGGCAGGAGATCTCTGGTGGGCAAGATATTATGCGCATCAACAACATTGAGATCCCGAGCCGTGCCTATGTTGGCCGTTTCAATTTCCGCGGCGGCGATCAGCAAAAGATCATCGGCACTCTATCGGGTGGTGAGCGTAACCGTGTTCACTTAGCTAAGCTGCTGCAAGCGGGCGGTAACGTACTGCTACTCGATGAGCCAACCAACGACTTGGACGTTGAAACCCTGCGTGCACTGGAAGAGGCACTGCTTGAGTTCCCGGGCTGTGCCATGGTCATTTCCCATGACCGTTGGTTCCTCGATAGAATCGCGACCCATATTCTTGATTATCGAGATGAGGGTAAGGTCAGTTTCTATGAAGGTAACTACACCGAATATTCTACCTGGTTAAAAGATACCTACGGTACCGATGTCGTCGAGCCTCATCGCCTTAAGTACAAGCGAATGAATAAGTAGAAATTACTTATCATCACTCGGCACTCGTTGCTAAGGTTGAGTCCTTAAAGAATTGAGTCATTCAAAAAGCGAAACCTGGTTTTCGCTTTTTTTATGTCTGGCCATAAATGTTCCATTCATTTATTGGCATTTCCGCCATCCTTAGCAGTCAGAACATTTATGAAGATTTACCAGGGATGGGTATAAATCTTCGTTATGTCTGGCCATAAATGTTCCATTCATTTATTGGCATTTCCGCCATCCATAGCAGTCAGAACATTGTTGAAGATTTACCAGGGATGGATATAAATCTTGGTTATGGCGGCTTTTTAACTGTAGGCTTTTCAAGCGTGAGACAGAGATTAACAAGAATGTTACGATTATCTTTCCACCTAAGAGTGGTGTTCAAAATATAGAAGATAACTAAAATAACTAAAATAAGAGCAGAGAGCCTTCATTGAAAAAGTTCATCGCTTTACCTTCACTCGCCTTACTGGCTTTTAGTCAATTGACCATCGCCTCGGTAACAGCCATTACACCGGCCATAGAAGCCTTACCAGTGACCGATGGCCCCTATCTGTTCGCTCAAACAAATTCAAACGTCCCCAGAACAGCCTACTGGATCTGCACAGACAAACTACGTACTACCCAAGTTCAAGGTTTTCGGCTCGTGAGTCCCGACAACTGCGGCCAGCTACCACAGCCGACACTGAACCCCAAGGCTCGTGAGATCTCCGCCAATACCTACACCAATATCAAAAAAGTCGTGGCACTCAGTGATGTCCATGGCCAATACGATATATTGATCACCCTGCTTAGAAACCAAAACATTATAGATACCGATAACAATTGGGCCTTCGGTGATGGCCATATGGTAATGACGGGAGACATGTTTGACCGAGGCAATCAGGTCAATGAAGTGCTTTGGTTTATGTATAAGTTAGATCGGCAGGCCACAGAGGCTGGTGGAAAACTTCATCTGTTAATGGGGAACCATGAGCAGATGGTGATGCGCGGCGATCTACGTTACGTGCATGAGCGTTATCAAATTGCCGCTAAGCTGCTTGAGAGAAGTTATGATGAACTTTACAACACTAGCAGTGAGATTGGTCAGTGGCTTCGTAGCAAAAACACCTTAGTGAAAATCAACGACACCCTGTTCTTACACGGTGGGATCAGTGGTGAGTGGATAGACAGAGAGCTCACGCTAGATAAAGCCAACGACCTTTACCGCAAGAATATCGATAAATCTAAGCCTGAACTTAAACAAGACTCTCTGCTGAATTTTCTCTTCTTCGGTAACGGACCAACTTGGTTCAGAGGCTACTTCAAGACCGATTATGATGAAACAAAGCTGGACAGAATACTGAATTATTTTGATGTTAAACATATTGTCGTCGGGCACACCTCACAAGAGCATGTACTGGGCCTGTATAACAATAAGGTCATCGCGGTCGACAGCAGCATCAAAGAAGGGAGCTCGGGAGAGCTATTGCTGATGCAGGACAATACATTAACCCGTGGTCTGTATAACGGAGGTCACATCGCGTTATAACCC
>SDWK01001009.1 GCA_004195335.1 Shewanella sp. | reverse complement strand
AGATAACGCCAATCATGGAACAAGTGGATCCCAAAGCCATCTCGGGTCACCTTAGATAAAAACTGCTTTGGAATAATTTGATCGGTATCGACGTTAGCGCTATCGATCATCACAGACAAGCCAGTGTGTGAAGTAAATGGATTCATGACTCTGATGCTCCTAGTATGCTTTACGAATATCGACGAAATGACCGGTTACTGCGGCAGCGGCAGCCATAGCAGGGCTCACAAGATGAGTACGACTGCCTCGTCCTTGACGTCCTTCGAAATTACGGTTGCTGGTAGAAGCACAGCGATCGCCGGCTTCTAATCTGTCATCATTCATCGCTAAGCACATAGAACACCCCGGCAGACGCCATTCAAAACCAGCCTCTAGGAAGATTTTATCTAAGCCTTCTGCTTCTGCCTGCTCTTTCACTAAACCAGAACCTGGTACAACTATCGCAGTGACACCTGCGGCCACTTTACGACCCTTGGCGTGTAGAGCCGCATCACGCAAGTCTTCGATGCGCGAGTTAGTACATGAACCAATAAAGACCTTGTTAATACTCACATCAGTCATACAAGTTCCAGCAGCAAGTCCCACATATTTAAGCGCCTTTTCTATGCTGGCCTTAACCGTGGCATTAGACTCATCTTCAGGGTTTGGTACTAAACCATCGATAGAGACGACTTGACCCGGATTCGTTCCCCAGGTGAGTTGAGGTGCTATATTGGATGCCTCAAGCACAACGCTTGCATCGAATACGGCATCTTCATCTGTTTTAAGCTCGGCCCATGCGGCTAGCGCTTGTTCCCATGAGTCTCCCTTAGGTGCAAATTCACGACCCTTAAGGTACTCGGCAGTGATCCCATCGGGAGCAACCATACCCGCTTTGGCTCCCATTTCGATAGCCATATTACACACCGTCATGCGGCCTTCCATAGAGAGTGCCTCAATCGCCTCACCACAGAATTCGATCACATAGCCCGTACCGCCATCCATGCCAATCTTACCTATGATTGCCAGCACGATATCTTTAGCGGTAATTTGAGCTGCCACATGACCACGCACTTCGATTTTCATCGTCTTGGCTTTGTCTTGGCGCAATGTCTGTGTCGCCATCACATGTTCGACTTCTGAAGTGCCGATACCGAACGCGAGGGCGCCAAATGCACCATGGGTTGCGGTGTGAGAATCACCACACACGATAACCGTGCCAGGTAAGGTGATCCCAAGCTCTGGACCCATCACATGGACAATACCTTGGTTTTTATGGTGTATGTCATACAGGCGAACACCAAACTCTTTGCAGTTGTCCTGCAAGGTTTCAACCTGAATGCGGGCCATAGGACTTAATGCATCAAGGCTTGCGCTCTTAGTCGAAGTGTTGTGATCCATGGTCGCGAAGGTTTTTTCCGGTGCACGCATTTTGCGACCTGCGACCTTCAAACCACTGAATGCCTGAGGAGACGTCACCTCATGGACTAAGTGTCTATCCACATAGATTAATGGCGCCTCACCTTCATTTTCGACCACCACATGGCTATCCCATACTTTTTCATATAATGTCTTTGCCATGAGCTAAATTCCTTCCTTAACTAACTTTGTAATGTAATCACCCATCTCTGAAGTTGATTTAGCATTGGCTCGCAGCGATGCTGGCAGCAGCTCACCGGTTAGGTAACCATCACTCAGCGCTTTACTTACGGCCGCTTCAATTGTCACTGCCGCATCCTCTAACTTCAAGCTATGACGAAGCAGTAATGCCGCGGATAGGATCTGAGCAACAGGGTTAGCAATACCTTGCCCGGCAATATCGGGCGCGCTGCCACCTGCAGGTTCATACAAACCAAACCCTTCACTGTTCATACTCACAGATGAAAGCAGTCCCATAGAGCCCGTTAACATGGCGATCTCATCTGAGATAATGTCACCAAACAAGTTAGAGCAAAGCATGACATCGAATTCATTAGGACGACGAAGCAGTTGCATGGTGGCGTTATCAATATAGATATGTTCAAGCTCGACATCGGGATAACCCTTAGCAACTTCTTCGACAACTTCTCGCCACAGGACAGAACAGGACAGAACATTGGCTTTATCGACAGACGTCACCTTATTACGACGCCCCTGCGCCGCTTCGAAGGCTATTTTTGCGATGCGAGTTATCTCTTTACGGCTATAGCGCATGGTATCAAACGCTTCTTCATTATCACCTTCGCCTTGGCGCCCTTTGGGCTTTCCAAAGTAGATACCGCCGGTTAACTCACGAACACAAAGCACGTCGAAACCTTTCTCTGAGATATCGCTGCGTAGCGGCGACATATGCTCTAAACCTGCATGTAGTTTTGCCGGACGCATATTACAGAACAACTCAAAATGACCGCGAAGAGGAAGTAATGCACCACGTTCAGGTTGATCATTCGGTGGAAGATGTTCCCACTTAGGTCCGCCGACCGATCCAAATAAAATGGCATCGGCCGCTTCACACCCTTTCAAAGTAACCTCGGGCAGCGGACAACCATGATTATCGATAGCTGCGCCACCAATATCATATTCGCTATATTCAATAGCAAGCTCGAATCGCTCCTCTATCGCACTCAGCACTTTACGCGCCTCAGCCATCACTTCAGGTCCAATTCCATCTCCGGCTAATACCGCGATTTGATAACTCATACGACACCTAACTCCTGCTCTTCAATTATAATTTTATCTATTCTTTATCTTGGGTACACTGGGGTTAAACACCACCCAGCTCACTACGATTTTTTTGTTTTTTTTCTTTACAGTCAGCGACTTTATCGGCTCTGGAAGTCAAATTCATCACATGTACTAATGCTTGAACCGATGCTTCAACCACGTCAGTCGCAAGCCCTACACCATGGAAACTCTGTTCATTATAGTTGGCCTCAATATCTACCTGCCCCAGAGCATTTTGCCCTTCACCTTTCGCGCTGAGTTTATAACTGGTGATATTCACCTCACACTTACTAGCACGAGCAATGGCGTTATAGGCTGCATCGACGGGACCGTTTCCGGTCGCGGCCTCAGTGACCGTCTTACCGTCGATCTCTAATTTCACGGTTGCAGTGGCACTACCTTCGGTGGAGTCTGAGTGAACGACCAACTGTGCCAGTTTATAATCGGCTTCCTCTTCAGCCTGCGCTTCCATGAATGCCAAGGCTTCAAGATCATAGTCAAACACTTGTCCTTTCTTATCTGCAAGCTGTAAGAAAGCTTCATACAAGGTATCCATATCGTAATCTGTATCACCGTAACCCATCTCTTCCATACGATGTTTAATCACATGACGACCCGAACGGGAAGTCATATTTAACGTATTACGATGCAAGCCTATGCTTTCAGGCGTCATAATTTCATAGGTATTTTGTGATTTGAGCATACCATCTTGATGAATACCCGATGAATGGGTAAATGCATTGGCACCCACTATCGCCTTATTAGCCTGAACTGGCATATTGCACAGCTGACTGACCAAGTTAGAGGTGCGGTGTATCTCTTTAGCATTAATCCCCGTCTCAAGACCCAGTGAATCCTTACGGGTCGACAAGATCATCGCTATCTCTTCCAGTGAACAGTTACCCGCTCGTTCGCCAATACCATTAACGGTACATTCAACCTGTCTGGCTCCTTGCTGTAACGCTGTAATCGAGTTAGCAACAGACAGACCTAGGTCATCGTGACAATGAACTGAGATTATCGCCTGATCGATATTCGGGACTCGGTTAAACAATGTCTCGATAATACCGCCAAACTCACTAGGTATCGTGTAACCTACAGTATCAGGAATATTGATGGTCCGCGCACCCGCTTTGATTGCCTCTTCAACCATACGACACAGGTTGTCGATAGGGGTTCGACCTGCATCCTCACATGAAAATTCAACATCATCGGTGAATCGACGGGCATATTTAACCGCACCAACCGCCATCTCAAGTACTTGGTCGAAAGAACGTTTCAATTTACTCTCTACATGAATCGTTGATGTAGAAATAAAGGTATGAATTCTAAACTGGTCGGCAACTGATAATGACTGCGCTGCAGCATCAATATCTTTTTCAAGCGCTCTGGCAAGGGCGCACACTCGACTATTTTTAACGGTCTTTGCAATCGTCTGCACCGAGTTAAAATCACCCGGAGAAGAAACCGGAAAACCGACCTCCATAATATCAACGCCTAGACGCTCCAAAGAGAGTGCTATCTGTAGTTTTTCCTTAACCGTTAAACTTGCCGCTAGAGCCTGCTCGCCATCTCGTAGGGTTGTATCAAAAATAATCACTCGGTTAGACATCTGTTTTCTCCGTGGATACGTATTAGTGGCGCTTATCAAAAATCATTTGGGCATATAACAAAAAACCCCGCGGTTGTTAGCGCGGGGTTTGTGGATGCTGGTACTTCTATCAAGCGTGCAACACTAAAACCTCCGCGCAGAATCTGCGAGAATGAGAATGAGGAGGTTGAGTAAAGCACGTTTAATTTTCATTGTTTTTATCAAATAGGCATAACTATGTATGCGTTCATTTATCATTCGAGTGATTAATTTTTAACGTGTGAGCCTTCCGGTGTCAACCCCATTCTTTTCAACAGCGACAGATTAGACCAGATAATTCGATTTATAATGCTACCAAAATCTACGTAGGCCACCGTTTTCACTAGACTTTAAATATTCGACATCAGTGAATCACCTTTTAATCCATCAAGCACAGATCAATCACGCTCAGCTGTATTTTTATGCAACATCTTATTGAAATTCGGTATAATGCAAACCTTCATGGATATCTAAAGAATAAATCGGAGCAAGCAAAAATGGATTTTCGTATCGTCGTGCTAAGCCTGACATTCTGGCTCGCGCCAGTATGGGCGAGTACATCAGTACAACTCGATGCGATCGATACTCTCATCTATCAATATCCAAGCGAAGCGTTAGCTGAGATAAATAAGCTAGAAGCCATCTCCTCTCCGATAAAACTCTCTGAAACTGAAAAGCTCAGGCTGGCTCTATTCCGATGCGAAACCTTTTTACAGATAGGCGAAAATGAAGCGGCAATTAATCTTGCCAGGATCAGCGAAGCCAAAGCAAAAATTCTCAAAATCGAACAGGCACGCCCTTATTTTTTAAACTGTATGGCGGGTGCATTTACAAATTATGGCGACTTCAGGCAAGCACTTCCTATTCTCGACTCATCCATTTTGCTTTCCAGAGAGTTCAAACAGCCGCAATCGTTAATCAATGGACTGAGGTTGAGAGCCATCATAGATACACAAGTCGACAGCTACAGCAGCGCATTCGAAGATCTAAGCTTAGCGATTGATATTTATTCTGATGCAAAGAATCAAGAACAGGCTTGGATTCTACCTCCTCTCATCTATATTCAGCTGCCACTCAGTGAGCTATTGGCAAAAAAGAATGAGACCAAACAAGCTTTCGAAATGATTAAACGCGCCACTGACTCGCTGGAGTTTCAAGGCAAGGTCAGTGTTCTGCTGACGACTCACATGGCTAAGATGGCGCAGTTGAATCAAGCCCCTTCGAGTGACGCATTAATTCAGCAAGCCAAATCTTTACTTCCCGAGTTAAGCACTGCGTTTGAGCTGGCAGTCAGCTACACAGAAGTAGCCCAACTCGAATATAAGAGAGCTAACTACATCAGTGCGATTCAGCTACTCGAAATCAGTCTGAATACCTTTAAAAAGCAGAAAAATACCATTGAGGAATTAAGGGCGCAGCGTTTGCTGGGTGAGGTATTACTCGCAAGTGGCAACACAAGTAAAGCAATAAGATTAATCAACCAATCAATAAACTCAGGCTTGCGAACGTCTCACTATGCAGAGTTAATCATTAGCTATCAACTGTTGAGCGACTACTATGCCGATATCGGAGACTTTAAGCAGGCCCTCCAATACCAACTAAAGCGCTTCGATGCGGCCGAAAACTCGTTTAACTTCATCAAAGACACCCGCCTGCTTCAGTTAAATGCCAGAGTAAGCAGACAACAGCAGGTCTTTAAAACTGAGTTACTAGAAGCCGACTCATCAATAAAGGTTGGCTTGGGATTTAAGTCTGGTTACGTTGCAATTCTACTGACACTATTATTTGGCTTTATTTTAGGAGTCATAACGAGCAGGTACAAAAAGAGAACAATTCAGGCACCATTAGCCATTGAGCCACTGAGCCGTGAACATAAAATAGAGCGTTTAATCAGTAACAGTAAATTGGGGGGGTATCCCCTAAGCCTCATCATCATTCACACTGTGCATGTTTACCAAACCGATCTTCCACTACTCATATCCAGAATAGAGAATTTACTGCGAGATCAAGACTTGGTGATAAACAGAGAAGATGGGGACATTTTGTTATTGCTTCCCCATACAAAGGAGCAAGGCACATTAAGGGTCATCGAGCAGATAAAGAAGATCATCACGCCTTTATTGAATGGCAATAAAACAAAAATTGGTTACGCTCGTATGCAACAACATGACAGTCTGAACTCATTGATAAAACGTGCCCACATACAACAACTCAGACAAACTAAAATCGATAAAGAAACAACAAGCTGATACGATTAACTATCGGCTAAGTAGTTAGCAATTTCATCAAGGAATTCACCACCAAAACGACTCAATTTACGCTCCCCGACACCGTTTACGGCCAACATTTCTCCCGGACTCGTCGGCATCATAGCCGCCATCTCAGCCAAAGAAGCATCGTTAAAGACCAGATAAGGTGGAACATCCAGCTCCTCGGCTAATTGACGCCTGAGCTGTTTAAGCCGAGCAAATAACTTACGATCATAATTTAATGGTGCGCGTGTACTGCTCCCTCTTCGCTTGGTCGTTTGCAGTACAATCCTCGGCTCTGCGAGTAACAGTTCAACTTCACCTTTCAACACTGAGCGGGCCGACGGGTTCAGCTTCACCGAAGAGCCGCGGGTAATATCTTGACTGGCAAAACCCAGATGTATGATCTGTCTTATAATACTTAGCCAAAACTCATGAGTTTTTTCTTTACCTATACCCCAGGTCGACAACTTATCATGCCCACGGTCGAGTACAGTTGCGGCCTTAGAACCTCTCAAGACTTCAATTAAATGATTGATCCCAAAACGTTGATCCAATCGATAGATACACGAAAGAACCTTCTGTGCATCTTGAATTCCGTTATAGCGTTTAGGAGGGTCTAAACAGATATCACAGTTACCACAGGGCTCAAGTGCACTTTCATCAAAATAATGCAGCAAGACCTGACGACGGCACGTCTGCGCCTCGGCGAACGCGGCCATCGTATTCAATTTATGGAACTCGACCTGTTGTTGTGGCCCGGGTTCCGATTGCTCTATCAAGTGACGCACGCGACCGATATCGGCGGGGTCGAATAGCATCAGTGCTTCGGAATCTAAACCGTCACGTCCGGCTCTGCCAGTCTCTTGATAATAGGCTTCAACACTCTTGGGAATATCGTAATGAACCACATAACGTACATTCGACTTATTAATGCCCATTCCAAATGCCACGGTAGCGACCACAATATCAAGCTGATCTTTTAGAAACCGGTCCTGAACATTGGATCGTTCTTCCTGGGTCTTCCCTGCGTGATAGGCTTCCGCGTTGTGGCCTTGCAACCTCAGTCGTTCGGCCACCTCATCAACCCGGCGACGACTGCTACAGTAGATAATACCGCTGGTCCCTTTTTGATCGGTCACAAATTGTCGCAACTGATTCGCAGCATTTAGCTTCTCAGCCACGGTATAGCGAATATTAGGACGATCGAAACTGGTAAGCAGCGAAAATGGACTGATGGTTAAGCGATCGCAAATATCTTTTCTGGTTGCCTTATCGGCTGTCGCCGTCAATGCCATGATAGGCACATGAGGAAAAACCTCTCTAAGTTTTCCTAAAGCGGCGTATTCAGGCCTGAAATCATGCCCCCATTGAGAGATACAGTGAGCTTCATCGATAGCAAACAGCGAAATGTGCAGCTCATGAAGCCTGTCGATAAAGTGTCCCTGTAAGAGGCGCTCTGGCGACACATACAAGAGCTTTATTTCGCCCTTGTGCATCTGCTGTAAGATTTTGGCACTCTCTTCCCTGGGTAGAGATGAATTAAGATAGGCTGCCGATACTCCCATTTGAGTCAGGCTATCGACCTGATCTTTCATCAATGAGATAAGCGGTGACACGACAATGGTCAATCCAGGCAGTTGCAGAGCAGGAAGCTGATAGCAAAGACTCTTTCCGCCGCCCGTTGGCATAATGACTAAACAGTCATTACCCGAACAGCTTTGCTCTATCACCTCTCTTTGGCCCTCTCTGAATGTCCGGTAGCCGAAAACAGATTGCAGACTAGAAGAGAGCGGATCTAATTGAGGTTCGTCTATCGCTTGTTCCATTGGCCATCAGAGTCAGAAATTGGGGGGCCTATTCTAATACCAATCAGATAAAATTGCTTGTCAAATAACAATAGCCCAGCGCTATCATCGTCAGGTTTTACTGCACAACCTCATAGATTATCACGTCGATTTAATAGGTTAATTAACTCGCTACAGCCATAAACTCAGCCGATAGCTAAAGTTAATGCCTAACAAATTCAGTACTATTTTTCCTTTTGTCGAGATTTAAATTTGCATTGGAACATACATAAGCGATAGATTAATTGCTCTAATAATAAACAGGTCTAAGAGGGAGCTTTATGACTAACCCGATTCAAGAGCAGACACTTCGTCGCGTCGCCGAGGTATTCGACAAACAGGTTCCCTTCCATAATTTATTGGGGCTCGATATCAAACGCTATGATCTCGATGGTGTCGAGGTCGTTATCAACATGAAGCCTGAGCTCATCGGTAATATTCATCAGCAGATACTTCATGGTGGAGTCACCGCTACGGTACTCGATGTTGTCGGTGGTCTCACGGTTTTTGCAGGTTTGGTTGCCAGTCGGGAAGACTGGAGCATTGAGGATCTGCAAAGTCGATTGCAAACATTAGGCACCATAGATCTACGTATCGATTACCTAAGACCGGGGAGAGGGATGCAGTTTACTGGCACGGGGACTGTGATACGTGCAGGCAACCGAGTTTCCGTTTGTCGTATGGAACTCCATAATGAACAGGGCTCTCATATCGCCTTCGGGACAGGGACCTACATGGTGGGTTAATGTCGAAATAAGCTTGCTCAGATGAACTGACAGAGTCTCTTATCCACCTGCTGGCTCCTAAGGCCGGCTGACTCTCATTTTTCAGGAGTTAATAATGGCTTCTGGGTGTCAGCTTTAGTTTCCTTGTGTCACTTTTACGAGACAACACTTTTTCTGACATATATTGCCGATGAAGTTGAGCCCGCCAGTCATGACGCATACAATAGCGTACTCTCTTCTTTTGTAGTTATATTCATGCTTGACTCTGAACACCACAAAGGCATCGTATTTGCGCTTTGTGCCTATACCTTGTGGGGCTTTTCTGCCCTCTATTTTAAATTACTCGGTCAAGTTTCTGCGACTGAAATTTTGATCCATCGTGTGATCTGGTCCTTTGTTTTTGTGGCCCTACTGATGTTCATCTTTGGTGGATTCTCCAGACTTAGACAAGTATTAAAACGTCCGAAACAGCTGGCGGTACTCACATTCACATCCGTCTTGATTGCGGGGAATTGGCTGCTTTTTATCTGGGCGGTGAATAATGACCATATGCTAGATGCCAGTCTGGGGTATTTCATCAACCCTCTGGTTAATGTCATGTTAGGTATGATTTTTCTTAGTGAACGACTACGGAAACTACAATGGTTTGCCGTGGCTTTAGCCGGGGCTGGTGTGCTGGTTCAGTTAATCTCGTTTGGTTCGATTCCTCTGGTCTCACTGGGTCTGGCTTTCTCTTTCGGCTTATACGGATTATTACGCAAGAAGGTCAATGTCGATGCCAAGACAGGGTTATTAGTAGAGACCGCGATTCTCTTTCCTATTGCGTTGATTTATTTGTTCGCCAATATGGGAGATGCTCTCGATAACTTGATGAGTAATACACTATCACTCAATCTACTCTTGATGGCCGCAGGTATAGTCACAACCATACCGCTACTCTGTTTCGCTGCCGCAGCGGTTAGAATCCCGCTCTCTATGCTGGGCTTCTTTCAATATGTCGGTCCCAGTATCATGTTTATACTCGCAGTTACGCTCTACAAAGAACCCTTTGATCTGGAGAAAGGGATCACCTTTGGCTTCATCTGGAGCGCATTAATCGTATTTAGTATCGATATGTTCTATAAGCGTAAACAGCATCTGAGAAATCCCTAGAGCAGTCTTATATGCTGCACAAACTAAAAAAGGAAGCGATAGACGCTTCCTTTTTTATTGCCAATAAACTTATACCAATCGGTATTACAGCTCAAGCGCCAGTATTTTAGACTTTCTCTGATAATTGTATAACTGCTTCTTTTTATCCGGTAATTCATCGACCTCAACGATTTCGAAGCCATGTTCCAGGAACCAGTGAATGCTTCTGGTTGTTAATGCAAAGAGTCGCGAGTAGCCTCTCACCTTGGCCTGCCCAATGATATTATTGAGTAAAATACTTCCTCTATCCGCATCGCGATACTCTGGGTGCACGACCAGACAAGCAAACTCACCGGCATTATCCTCCTCAAACGGATAAAAGGCGGCGCAGCCTATCACTAAGCCATCACGCTCAATCAACATAAACTGTTCGATCTCCATCTCCAGCTGTTCACGTGAGCGACGCACTAATATCCCCTTTTCTTCCAACGGACGGATCAGGTCTAATATGCCACCAATATCACCAATGCCCGCACGACGCAGCCGCTCTGCACTCTCGGTAACAATTTGCGTACCGACACCATCTCGGGAGAACAACTCCTGTAACAGAGAACCATCATCGAGATAGCTGACAAAGTGGCAGCGGGAAACGCCATTTCGACAAGCATCGATACTGGCTTTTAAAAATGCCTTGGTCCCCAAACAAACATGAGACTCCTGATCGAGACTATTGAGGATCTGCTGGGCTTCGTTGGGCATTAATTCGGCCAACACCTCACCAAAACTATCCAGAATACCTTTCTGAGAGCTGAAGCCAATCATCTTATCAGCCTTGAGCTTGACGGCTATTTGGGTCGCCACCTCTTCAGCGGTTAAGTTAAAGCTCTCTCCCGTCACCGACGCCGCGATCGGACCGAGTAACACTATGCCATTGTTGCCTAACTGAGCCTTAAGCCCCTGAACATCGATCCGTCTGACTTTGCCACTGAGACAGTAATCCACACCATCATCGACACCCAAAGGCTGAGCAATAACAAAATTACCACTGACCACATTGATTTGAGCACCTTGCATAGGCGTATTACTCAGGCTCATGGAAAGCCTTGCTGTAATATCGAGTTGAAGGCCACCCACCACCTGCTTGATAACCTTGAAAGCATCCTCTTCGGTGATCCGCACGCCATTATAATATTCAGGAGTGATGGACTTCTCAGCCAACGCTTCATCGATCTGCGGTCTAGCACCATGCACCAGAACAATCTTGATACCTAAGCTATGCAGCAAGGCGATATCATTGATAATCGAGCGAAATTTACTTTGGGCCAGGGCTTCACCGCCTAACATCACGACAAAAGTCTTACCCCGATGAGAGTTAACGTAGGAGGCAGAATGACGAAATCCATCAACAAGTTCAGTGGTACGCACGAGTAATATCTCACCTTAATTCAACAGATATGCAGTCATTTGAAGTATGACAGGGTAACAACCCCATACTATTGCATTTTAATGCATAATTAAAGCATTTATTTTCACTTGGCGATATAGGGTAGATAACTAAAATCAAGAGTAAATAGAAATGAATAGCGGCAAATAAGAGGGAAGGAAATATGCATTTTCATTGAGTAACAATCAA
>SDWK01000869.1 GCA_004195335.1 Shewanella sp. | reverse complement strand
AGATGTGTATAAGAGACAGGATAAAATATGAAGACCTTGCTCTGAACCCTGAAGCCGTCATTCAGGGCATCTGTAGCTATCTTGAAATTGAATATGATTCCAGGTGTCTTGAGGATTTTGGCAAGGTCAAGTTAGATGGAAGTCTGGGCGACAAGACCGGGGTAAAAAAATACCAGGTTTTGAGTCCCGATTCAATTGACTCGTGGGTTCACGGTTTTGACAACCACCTTCGGTTGCGCTGGGCCTCCCGTTACCTGAAATCTCTGGGAGCCGAAAACCTTAAAACCATGGGCTACGATTATGACGATTTGGAGCGAAAGGTTGCTTCCTCTGCCGCTGCCTTGCCCTTGCGCTCGTACTTGAGTGTGCTGAAGGATATTTGTTTTATCGTCAAGGTTCAGTGGGACCTGTTTGTGCGCTCAAAAAAAGGAAAGCATCAGTATATGTAGTTAGCAAATTGCTAAACGTGGGGATTTCTCTATGGAACAAGTAACCTTATCTGTGCTGCTAACTTGCTATAATCGCCAGAAAAAAACGTTGCACTGCCTCGAATCTCTGGCGAGGCAGGAAGGTATCGATGGCGTGGCAGTGACTGTCTTCCTGGTTGACGATGGCTGTACTGATGCCACCGCCGAACGGGTGAAAATGCGTTTTCCTGAGGTTAAAGTTCTGCAGGGGAGCGGCAACCTGTATTGGTCCGGCGGAATGCGTCTGGCCTTTGGGGAGGCTCTGGGGAAAGGCTTTGATTATTATATGTGGTTGAATGATGATGTCATGCTGTTTGATGACGCAATCAAAAGACTGTTTGAGACCATGGTGTTACTCGACCGATCGTCTGCTGGGGATGGCGTCGTGGTCGGGTCTATGTGTGATGTGGACAGCGGCAAGCTGACCTATGGTGGTTTGAAAAAAAAGTATCCGTTGCGTCCATTGACTTTTTCCATGCTGGAACCAGGTGAACAACCGATAGAATGTGACGTGGCCAATGGAAATTTGGTGCTGATACCCACAAGTATTGCCGCTATTGTTGGGAACCTGAGCAATGACTACACGCACGGCATTGGGGATTTCGATTATTGTTTACGGGCTCGAAAGGCTGGCTTTAAAATCTGGATTGCACCTGGTTATTTTGGAAGATGTTCCAGAAACTCTATCCGCAAGAGTTGCCGGGACAGTGCTTTATCCATGTCTGAGCGACTGGAGGAATTAAAGAAACCCACCGGCTTGCCACCCGCAAGGGAGTGGATGACTTTTGTCAGGCGACATGGGGGTGTTTTTTGGCCTCTGGACTGGATCAGGACCTGTATCCGTCTCATCTTTCCATCGGTCTGGGTTTTGTTTCGTTCTTCAGATTGCCGACCGGAAGAGGGGGCAGAGAACAGCAAGTCGTAGCGGGTTCCGGTTTCTAGCCGCCAATTTTTAATGCCGGCATTTGGTACAAAACGCAGAGGCCAGGTTTTGCCGGGAGCCTTCTGGCGTTTGATCGTTTCGATGGGTCTATTCAGACATCCCGCCTGCTGAATAGACCCCTTTCGAGATAAACCGAACGACTCTTGGAAACGAGTGCGTGAGTTATGATCCTTGTAAGATTATTTGCAAATTTTTTGGTGGTGTAACTACTGTCTTGTCTTGGTCGCCTGTTAATATATCACTTCCAGCATTAATAGCTTTTGCTGGAGAGTTTGACATGAGAGAAAAGTCTTTCGCTGCCGGGTTGGAAAATTGTGGATCGGCAGAAACAGCTGAGGGTTCAAAAGAGGCAAGATTACTTGCCGTGTATGAATTGCCGCCAACGGTGACGAGGGTTCCGCCATCTGGTCTGTAATATAAATTATTGGAATGAGCGGTAATGGTATTGGCGGAAGCGGTTAGGGGTTTTTTCCCGCTCTTTGAGTAAATGATATTATTGTTGAATTCGACCCGAGGCGTACTATCACTGATAGTGACGTCACCATTACCATTATTGTAAAAAGTATTATTATAAATTTTAGCTTTTAAGGTACCTGCACAGTTCGTAGCAAATTCCAGACCTGCTTTATCGTTGTTGAAAATGGTATTACCATACATTTCAAAATCAGCGCCCCCCGGGGTTTGTACCGCAATTCCGTGTTTGTTTATAGCATCGTAGATGGTGTTATAGCGGAGGATAAGACCAGTGTTGCCGTCCGTACCGCTGTTTCCGTCGTCCTGAATAATGATATTATTCAGCGCTGTTTCATATACGGTGTTGTACTCCACCGTAACGTTTTTTGTGCGGTTTTTCAGCAGTATGCCGGTGCCATTCCAGCCAGCAGATGCTGGATAGGCATTTGGACCTACAGTGTTGCTGCTGACGAGAACATTGTCTATGAGGCAGGTGGAACAGTTGACTGCAGAATAAATGGCAATGCCCTGTGTATTGGTATCATAGATATGATTATCAATGACTTCGACATTGCGTGTTGTTTTTCCCCCAGTCGATCCAACTTTAATATTGTAGTATGCACCACTATTCATATAAAGATTGTGGATATCGAGATTTTCTAGTCTCTTGGCCGCTCCGGTCAAAACGTAAGACGTGGGCCAGTTCACATTTGCACCGTTATTGTTACGGTTCCCGCAATCAATTTCAAATCCCTTTATGACGGTTTCGTAAGTTGGATGGTCGGCAGAAATTAAAGCAATCGCTTGAGAAAAGGTGCCGGTTCCGCGTAAGATCGCTTTCGTCCCAGTGCCCCAAGTTTCACCGTCGTAGGTAATGCCGCCTTTCGCATTCAGAAGAGCCTTCCCGCTACCACCAGTCCAGGTATCGCCTTTGTCAAAATAGACGGTGTCACCAGCGTTCAGGGTTGCAGATCCAGACCAACCACTCATGCCAGGGCTAAGTTTCCAAGGCTGACTTGCTGTGCCCGGATTTGAATCGCGGCCATCAGTGTAGTCAACATAGTAGGTAGTAGCCATACTTGTGGAGGCCAGAAGGGTGATAAGCATCGCCAAAAATAAAGCACTTTTCATTTTTTTTGAAATTGTTTTTAAAATCATATTGTTGTCTCCCTATTCCTTTGTTTTTTTATAACCTATTCAGTACATCTTGAATTTTGTGCTCTGGCAAGGTGCGAGCAGCGCAGCAACCCAACCAGAGTGCTAAAAGCGGAATGTACTGAATGGTGCTTTTGTTTTCAGATTTGTCCACACGCGCGTCTTTCCACATTAGAGGGTGACCAAGCTCTACAACGTTCTTATGTTGACGTTTTTCAATTGCTTTCCTGGGTCAAGTAATGATCGCCTGTGTCGAGAAAAACTGACCATAAATTGAATGTTTAGCATGCCAAACTGCCTTGTTAATTGAGGGTACCTGTTTTCTGTTCTGCATGCTAGCAGTATATGCTGGGGCTCTGGGGGCGATTTGGTCTTCTACATTTTTACAAATGTAAAGTTGTCCAACTTCGTGCCACTTTCTCTACCTCTAAAGGTGAGGGTATGGCTACCTTGACTCAATTCGACGGTATAGGGGGCGAACTGAGGAGCTTTAAAGCTACCGGTTCCTCGGTTAGTAACATCATCTTCTCGCCAGACATTGAATTCGCTCGAATTTGCAGTGGGGTTTAGATCCCAAATTACCTCGCCGTTGTTATCAATTTCAGTAAAGAATGAATCGGAACCTTTGTTCGAAGCAAAGACCCGAGCAGTGATTTTGTAGGTTCCTGCTGTGTTGATCTGGAAAGTAT
>SDWK01000867.1 GCA_004195335.1 Shewanella sp. | reverse complement strand
GTGTATTCATTGCCAATCCTAGCCCGATAGGCATCTCGAACGGCTCGTGCATTACTGTCTGCGGTGCCGGAATCACCGATAACCCAAATTCGGGTAAGCTCAGTGTTACCAATATTTGGGGAAGTATAGAAATAATGGCTGCTATCTGCGCCAGCAAGGACGCCCCCCGACTCATCGAGCAGAGCATAGTAGTAACGGGTATTGGGCAATAACCCCGAAATCAGCACACTATGATCGACACCATCAAGTCCGGATGCACTGCCACTCAAGTCATTAAGCTCGGTGCCATAGACCAAATTAGATGGCGTAGCGATATCGGTTCGCCAATTGACTGTCATACTCTGCTGCGTACCCAGTTGCAGGTAAGGGCCACGGTTCAGGCTCTCGGCCCGAACGTCAAATACTGTTATAACAAGCAGTAAGCAGAGTAAACCACTAAGGAAGAGTCTGTTAATCGCAGACTTATATGACAAGAATGAGCCACTCATAAATACCACCACACCTTGCGGGCTCTTAGCTATAAACAGAAGCGAGAGCAATAAGTAATGAGGTAAGTATATGCACTAATACCGCATTGTGCCTGAGCTTGCACCTGTAGTGGCTCACTTAATTTGGCCATCTTATTAACCAAAAAAAGAGCGCCGAGGCGCTCTTTCTAGTCTAACTGAAACTCTGAATTTGAATCAGAGTTTCAATCAGGCTTTTATTCAGACTTTTAATCAGAGATTAATGATCGTGCGCCTCGCCAGACCCTCTAGGGAAACGAATCGATTCAACCATATCAACAACATCCTGTGGTACTGCTGCCGTAACCCTGCTAACTCCAAAGGCGACAACAAAGTTAACCATCATACCCATCATACCAATACCTTCAGGAGAGATACCCAGGAACCAATGGTCGGCGTTATTGAGCTCAGGATTGACGAACTTGAAGAACACGATATATGAGGCCGTGAATAGTAGACCTGACACCATACCTGAAATCGCGCCCTCTTTGTTCATCGTCTTAGAGAAGATACCCATGATGATTGCCGGGAAGAGTGACGATGCCGCTAATCCAAATGCAATCGCAACGACCGCCGCAACAAAGCCCGGTGGATTAATACCGAAGTAACCCGCCATCACAATACCTAAAGCGGCTGCGATACGTGCAAACATCAGCTCTTTCTTATCAGAGATATCGGGCATTAAGTTTTTCTTCAACAGGTCGTGAGACACTGAAGTTGAGATAACCAGCAACAAACCCGCCGAAGTCGATAGTGCTGCCGCCAAACCACCCGCTGCAACTAATGCGATAACCCAAGCTGGTAAGTTAGCAATTTCTGGCGTCGCTAGTACCATGATATCGCGGTCAATCTTCATTTCATTGCTTTCGCCTTTAGCATAATAAATCTTGCCGTCAGCATTCTTATCATCCCACGTAATCAGGCCTGTCTTTTCCCAGTTCTTAATCCAATCAGGAGCAGTTTCATACGCCACACCCGTTGAATCCGGGCCATTAATGGTTTCAATCATATTGACTCGAGAGAACGCCGCTAATGCAGGAATAGTGGTGTACATGATAGCGATAAATACCAATGCCCAACCCGCTGATATACGTGCATCTTTTACTCTAGGTACAGTAAAGAAACGGACGATAACGTGGGGCAGACCGGCAGTACCGAACATCAGGGCACCAGTGATAAAGAACACATCAATCATGCTCTTAGAACCTTCGGTATATTGGGCAAAACCAAGATCGGTCGATAGACCATCTAACTTGTCGAGCAGATACACTCCGGAACCATTACCCGCCGCATCGATAAGTTCAGCACCGAAGCCAATTTGTGGGAAGATATGGCCCGTCATCATTACCGAGATAAATATAGCTGGAACCATGAAAGCGAAGATAAGAACACAATATTGAGCCACTTGCGTGTATGTAATGCCTTTCATTCCACCCAACACGGCATAGAAGAAGACCACTCCCATACCTATATAAACCCCCGTTTCGACATCAACCTCGAGGAACCTTGAGAATACCACTCCTACACCACGCATTTGACCCGCGATATAAGTGAAACAGATGAAGATGGCACAAATAACGGCCACGGTACGTGCTGTCTGAGAGTAGTAACGGTCACCAATAAAGTCAGGCACAGTGAACTTACCAAACTTACGTAGGTAGGGTGCCATACATAGTGCAAGCAGTACGTAACCACCGGTCCATCCCATCAAGTAAACAGAACCATCATAACCAACAAACGAGACGATACCCGCCAGTGAGATAAATGACGCCGCTGACATCCAATCTGCCGCGGTTGCCATTCCGTTCAACACAGGGTGTACGCCACCACCTGCCACATAAAATTCTTTGGTCGTTCCAGCTCTACTCCAAATCGCAATACCAATATATAGGGCAAACGTCACGCCCACGATTAAATAAGTTAATGTTTGTACATCCATCTCACGGCTCCTTTCTTAGGTTGAATGTTAGTCTTCGTGAACATCATATTTTTTGTCTAATGCGTTGGCCTTGGCCACATAGACAAAAATCAGCGCGACGAACACATACATTGCACCCTGCTGCGCAAACCAGAATCCTAATTTGAATCCCATGAAATGAACTTCATTCAATACATCGACTAATAAGATGCCGCATCCAAATGATACCGCAGCCCAAATTGCTAATAGCCCAAGTACTAAACGTAAATTCTCACGCCAATACCCTTCTGCCTTTTCGTTACTTTCAAAACTCATAGCGACTCCCCTGTGCTGGTTTTTATATTAAAGTCATAGTTAATCTACCAAGCATCGACGCAACAACAATCGCGACCTTAGTCTAACGCTGGCGGCAACTTAAATCGAAAAAGCAAGCGATGGCAATATAAAACAAAGGGTTACATGTTTACGCTGGCGTCAACTTGCAATAATAGCACTCAAAAACCTTAGACTAAGGTAGGGGTAAAATTAGAGGATAATGATGAACATTTATAGAGAGAGACACTGAAACGTTCAAATTGTCAGCACCAAAATTGCAGCGCTGCGCCTCAAATAGGAAAACAAATCGGCATTATTGGGAGTTGGGGCGTCTATTAAATAAACAGTCATTAAATTTTGGTGAGGAGTGTTGGCTTTTAGTGCTGCGGACGCTACAGCCTCCATTGCCATTGGCCACCTTCCACATCTTCGGGTCGACCATCCACCACTACAAATTGGGCATCGGGCAACGCCTGAATGTAGCCATCTTCTGAGATCACAAAGGCAGCATCAGCATTTTGCTCAGTGTTATATTCAGTATTGAAAACCAGTGGACTGCTTAAGGCTGCAAAACCAAAAGCGGAAGATGTAGCAGGCATAAAAAAGCACTATCAATAACATTGGGGTGCCTATATTGCGCTAGGTGGTTAATCTAGCGGATTGGAAAGGTTCCGGGAACGATGAATAAATTATCACTCTTCATTGCTAGCAAACTCAAGGCTATCCTTGGTGAGTTTGTAATGTTGCGTGTCCGCAAGCGTACTCGACTCAATAAGAATGCTAGCGGTTCGCTCACCCTGTTTAATTTTTTGTTCATTGTGTGCTATATCAAAACAACCGTCTCTGCTTCCTCGCCACAAACGCGGCCCTTTGCTCGGCAATGATCTGGCTGATTCTTCGTTCGGTTAGCCCGTAGTCTCGCGACAGCGACTCTAAATTATCTCCCTTAAACTCACGCCAGATACGGATATCGCGCAGGGCATCTTCTGTCTCTTATACACATCT
>SDWK01000609.1 GCA_004195335.1 Shewanella sp. | reverse complement strand
AGATGTGTATAAGAGACAGTATTAATTGTTGTCATCGATGTGCCGTTTCAAATCTGGAACCACAGCAAGCAGCTGAGGATGACAAAACAGGAGATAAAAGATGAGTACAAAGATACTGAAGGTAAGCCGGAAGTTAAGGGAAAAGTAAGGCAGATGCAGAGGGAGATGGCGCAACGTCGAATGATGGGCGAGGTCCCTAATGCCGATGTGATTGTCGTTAACCCTGACCATTATGCCGTTGCGGTTAAATATGATGCCATGAAAGCCACGGCTCCCTTTGTCTTGGCAAAAGGTGTTGATGAAGTGGCATTTAAAATAAGAGAGATAGCACGGGAACATGAGATTGCCATCGTCTCAGCTCCACCTCTGGCGCGTGCAATTTATCACACAACTAAAATCGATCAGGAAATTCCCGATGGACTTTTCACAGCGGTAGCTCAAGTACTTGCCTATGTATTTCAGCTGCGACAATTTCAAAAGCATGGGGGTAAACGACCTAATCCTATCCCAAGAAAGCAACCAATCCCTGATGAACTTAAACACTAGAGTGATAGCTAATAAGCGTTTAGTTATGGGCAATTTAAGCTTAGCTGACTAGGCTCATAATGATGTTACTCCGCAAATCAGCTGCATTATTATCCAGTTCTATCGCTTTTATCATTATATTGCCTATTTGAGATATTAAGCCGTTCATTTACCGTGTGTTTAACGGTATAGTGACGCGGCTGAAAATCTACTTAGTAAATGTTTACTAAATGTTTACTAAATTACTAAACTTCCCATACCATATTGGCTTAAAAATTGCTGAGTAAGGGCTAGATGTCAAAGTTTGGACTCCTTTTTAATGGATATTAAAGCAAGCCTAGGTCAATTAAAGCAAATTAGACCCGCCAATTTTAAAGGCGTGGGCACCCCTCTGCTTGTTTTAGCCGCTTTGGCTATGATCGTTTTACCGATCCCTGCATTCCTGCTCGATATTCTTTTCTCTTTCAATATAGCCTTAGCGCTTATTGTATTGCTGGTCTCTATCTATACCGACAGACCGCTGGATTTTGCCGCTTTCCCCAGTGTATTACTGGTTGCAACCCTGCTGAGATTGGCTCTTAACGTCGCCTCCACCCGAATCGTATTACTCGAAGGTCACAATGGTGGCGATGCGGCCGGTAAGGTGATTGAGTCTTTCGGTTCTGTGGTGATTGGCGGTAACTATGCCGTGGGTCTGGTGGTCTTTCTCATTTTGATCATCATTAACTTCGCGGTAGTGACTAAAGGTGCCGGGCGTATCGCAGAAGTGAGTGCCCGCTTTACCTTGGATGCCATGCCGGGTAAACAGATGGCTATCGATGCCGACTTAAATGCCGGTGTGTTAAACCAAGACCAAGCTCGGGTTCGCCGCGCAGAGGTCACTAAAGAAGCTGATTTCTATGGCGCGATGGACGGTGCATCGAAGTTTGTAAAAGGTGATGCGATTGCAGGTATTATGATCATGGTGATTAATATACTGGGGGGATTCGTCATCGGTATGGTTCAGCATGGACTCGATTTCTCCTCTGCGGTAGAGATCTACACTTTGCTAACCATTGGTGATGGCCTCGTGGCTCAGATCCCAGGCCTGTTACTCTCTATTGCGGCGGCACTCATGGTGACACGTCAAAATGAGTCGGGTGATATGGGCCAGATGATGATGAGTCAGATGTTTGACAATCCGAAATCGATAGCCATTGCCGCCGCAGTCCTATTTATCATGGGTATCGTACCAGGAATGCCACATGTTGCCTTTCTCACTCTCGCTGCTGCCGTCGGTGGCGCTGCTTTCTTTATGCATAAAAAGAAGGGAACTGAGCGCGAGAAAGCCCTGGAGTTGGCTAAGACCGCTCCGGCGACGAATGCCGATGCAGGCAAACCGAAAGATCTCAGTTGGGATGATGTTCAACACGTCGATACTATTGGGCTCGAAGTGGGTTATCGACTCATCCCGCTGGTTGATAAAGGTCAAGGCGGAGAGCTTCTGGGACGAATCAAAGGGGTAAGAAAGAAACTTTCTCAGGAACTTGGCTTCCTGGTTCCAGCGGTTCATATTCGGGATAATCTTGACCTGTCGCCAAACACCTATCGTATCTCTTTAATGGGAGTGGCCTCTGGTGAAGCTGAAATCCGCCACGACTGTGAACTGGCGATTAATCCAGGACAGGTGTATGGCAAACTAGATGGCATTGAAACCACCGATCCAGCCTTTGGGCTAGAGGCGGTGTGGATTGCACCAGAGCTTAGAGAACACGCACAAACCTTAGGCTATACCGTCGTTGACGCTGCGACGGTAGTGGCGACACACTTGAGTCAGCTGTTGACCAACAATGCGGCTAAGTTACTGGGTTACGAAGAGGTTCAGCAGTTGATGGAGATGTTAGCTAAGCATTCGCCAAAACTTGTCGATGGATTTGTGCCTGACGTGATGCCATTAGGCTCCGTTGTGAAAGTGATGCAGAACTTGCTGAATGAAGGTGTTTCCATTCGAGATCTGAAGACCATAGTCCAGACATTACTGGAATACGGCACAAAGAGCGCCGACACTGAAGTGCTTACTGCCGCAGTGCGTATAGCGCTGAAACGCATGATAGTGCAAGAGATCAGTGGACCGGAGACAGAGATCCCTGTCATTACATTGGCGCCAGAGTTGGAACAGATGTTGCATCAGTCTATGCAGGCGACTGGCGGTGAAGGTCCGAACATTGAACCTAGTCTTGCTGAACGTATGCAGAAGTCTTTAGAAGACGCTGCACAGAGGCAGGAGATGGTAGGACAACCGGCAATATTGCTAACATCGGGTATGTTACGTTCAACCTTGTCCAGGTTTGTTAAACATACAATTCCAAACCTAAGGGTGATCTCCTATCAGGAAGTGCCCGATGAGAAGCAGATTAGAATAGTCTCTGCTGTCGGTAACTAGAGGGTGTGTAAGTGAAGATTAAACGATTCTTAGCAAAAGATATGCGCACAGCACTCGCCCAAGTTAAAGAGACCTTAGGGTCAGATGCTGTGATTATGTCCAACAAAAAAGTGACGGGTGGTATCGAGATAGTCGCGGCTGTCGATTACGATGAGCCTAAGCCAAAATTGCAGGCAGCTGCCAGTGCTGCTCCTACGTCATCATTTCTGGATTTAGCCGAAGAGAAAATTTCACTGGGGTCAAATAGGCCAGTTCGGACAGAATCAAAAATTAAGCCGGCTCCTGCGGCAGATTCATTGCAAGCGTTATTGGAAAGACAGCAAAGTCGTGTAAAGCAACAGATAGGTCACAAGTCCGATGAGCTGGATATGCCCGAGTGGGCAAGAGGTTTACAAGCTCCATCTACTAATACAAGAATCACCGAACCCGAAGCGAAGCCATTGAATGGTCGAAACGGGCATGAAGCTAAAGTTAAACCGAATCAAGAGTTAGATGCGATGCGTGAAGAGTTAGCCTCTCTGCGTAATTTATTGACTCATCAGGTAACGTCGTTGTTGACGGAGCAAAAGAGTCGGCTTAACCCTGTTGGTGCTATGTTAGAAAGTAAATTGTTAGATGCTGAGTTTTCACCAGTAGTGGCCAAAAAACTTTCTGATTTGAGTGAACATTATGCGCCGGCAGAGCTGGTCAGAATTTTGCCCCGCAGTTTGGCTAATATGCTAGATAATCAAGGTGATGATATTGTTCGCCAAGGTGGAGTTGTCGCATTTGTCGGTCCAACGGGCGTTGGCAAGACAACCACCATTGCAAAATTAGCCGCCAGATATG